>JAOZNB010000028.1:0-11636 GCA_029933995.1 Candidatus Moraniibacteriota bacterium
AATAAACCGACCTATTTCTCAGTTTAAAAGTTCGAATCCTATCAGCCCAACTAATAGCAACCATCTTTTACTAAAAATATTTACTTTATTTTTTAGTATCCTTATCCGCAAAATCATAACTAGTCATAGAACCTATTATAAATAATATAACTGATGCAAGCCATAAAAATATAGGAGTTTCAAAAAAGGACATTTTAGTTGGACATATTAGACAAAAATCTTTAACAAAAAAATAAATGACATCAAAAAGAACGGTTGACATTATTATAAGTAATGCTAGTCCTATAGAATTAGGATACTCATCTTTGTGAACTTTTTCATATATGTATCCACAAAAGAAAAATGCCACCGAGTAAATTATTAAAAGATAGTAAGGAGTGTAATCAAAAATATGCACAACAACATCAATCAAAAGGAGTCCCAATACTACGATTATATGGTGTTGTTTTTTCATTTTAATTGCTTACACTCTGAGTGTAGCAAAAATTTGCCATTATTGCATATTTATTACAATAAAACCGTTCAAACCTCATCCTCCAAAGCCAATACTACATATATACCTCTAGTATGTTAAGTATTCATTGTGATATTCATACACCATAATTATATATATCTACACGATATCTCTTTTGAGGTATCTCTTGCGTTAGAATGGAATTTTATTTAGGGCATCATCTTGCGTTGGAGAAAACTCTATAGAGTCAATAAATAAATTGTGTGTTATAATAGTAATAGAAAAAAATATTTATTTATTATGTATTCACCTGAAGCAAATTTTTTTAATTCCAATTCTCGAGAAACCACTGAGGCTGAATCTACGTTAGAACGAATCAGTAATTTTAACGTGCAAGATAAGCGAAAAAGTTTTAAAGAATTAGCTGTATTTGGCATTGATAAGATAAAAACTACTGCCAAAAAATTAATGAATTCATTCTTTAAGAGTAATTCAACGGAAGAATCTTCTGATAATATAACTGAACAAGAAATTACAGCTACTACAAAATCTATTGAAGCCACTGTTGAAAAAACAGATACTGTACTTACTACAATGACTACTGGCAATAGTGAATTTATAAAATCTCAAATATTAACCTATTACCAAGAACATGATACAAACAAAATTCAGACAGCTCTACTTAAACAAAAGCCTGATATGTCGCCAGAAGATCTTATAACTTACACACGATATTCTCTTGAGAGCCTGTCTGAAAAACCGATTAGACAATTTAAAGAAGTTATTACCTCACAATTATTAAAATATCAATCCCCTAAGTCTAGTGGAGTTGACAATATTTCTAATATCATTAGAGTTGTTGATGAATTTTGGGAATGGCGTCTTAACACCTTACCACCAGAAGACGTCTTATTAATTCAGACTAAAACTGGTACAAAAATAAAATATGATGAATTCGCTTCTGATGAAATGATACAGGAATTCTTAAATAATGAGATTTCAACTTTGACAGACGATTTTTTTGTAGAATTAAAAGATACAAAAACAACAGAGGACATTGAAAGCGAAATTTCAAAAATAACTGAAGAATTTGCAAATGCTACAGTACCATCTACTGAAAGCGTTACTGATTCACAACAGCTATCTTATGATATCGAAAAAGTAAGTTCTGGTTGGGTTAATAATGCAATGTATGAAAAGGTTGCTAACATATCTGCTGGAGAAGCTTTGTATATGCTTGGTAGTATTAATGCAGAACTTAAGCCCTCTGCAAGAGAATTACTGAGCAAAATGAGACGCATATTAAACACTCAACAAAATATACAAACATTTGACAATCTCGCTCGCTATATTATAAACAATCCTAACGATGATTTATTCTCAGAAAAAACATTGAAAGCCCTGTCAAATATTGTAAATAAATTAAATAAAGTTGCAGTTTTATCAGAACAAAAATAATACCCTGTCTAACTAAAAAATTCGAAAATAAAAACAGCATATGTCATCATTAAACAAACAACTTTTATCAATTGTACAAGATCTAAATCTTGGTGAAATTACTGAGATAAAAAAACTCTCCTTATTAGATGAAATTGGAGAGGCTCTTACAGGACGTATTATGCTACGACTCCTCAAAGAAACTCCTGTCAAAAAAAAGGATTTATTCATCCAAAAAATTAATGAGCATAAAGAAGAGCCTGACAAAATATTACTCTTTATTGATTATTTTGTAGACAATGCTGATGAATTAATTGATGAAGAAATTAAAACATATAAAAAAGAGTTATTCAAAGCCATAAACACAAAACCATAGACTATCATTTTCCAAAATCATCATACGCCAATGATGATTTTTTCTACTATTTTTAACTTTAAAGCATTTCTTAAAATTCTTTCTTTTACAATATTTTTTATCAAATTTTTTTAAAAAATTCTTTATTATTCCTTTGTAGACAATCCTATCATACATTCTACTAGCTACTAAAAACTAAAGAATCATTCTTGACAAAATAGCTATAATATGCTATAGTACACTGTTGACCTGAAAAAGTACATCTGTACAGTGTCAATCGTGTTATCTACAAGAAAAGCCTTTGGTGAAGTATTGTAGGCATGCTAAAAATTTAATCTCGTTAATGAGATATTTAGTATTTATAGCAATTATAAGCATATTTACAGTTACAGTTGTGAACGCAGAAAATACTACGACTACACAGCAATTTAACATAAATGATTATACTAATATAGCAGGTGGCGGACTAATGTGTGGTATTGCCAATGGTGAATACAAAAAAGCACAATATACAGAACCAATTCCTGAGAAATTCACAATTAATGCATCAGCTTATACAGCTGCAGCAGATGAATGTGGTAAAAGTGATGGAATCACAGCATCTGGAAATAAAGTAATACCAAATCGTACACTTGCATGTCCACGAAGTTATGAATTTGGAACTAAAATTTATATTGAGGGAATGGGTACATATGTATGTGAAGATCGTGGTGGTGCCATAAAAGGAAATCATTTTGATATTTATATGAAAACAAAAACTGAAGCATTTGCATTTGGACGAAAAAATCTTACTGCATATGTGCTTGGATAAATCAAAAAACATCTACTCCTTTAGAGTGGATGTTTTTTATTTTGTGCCCGAGGCGAGACTTGAACTCGCACGGATTATGCATCCAAGGGATTTTAAGTCCCTCGTGTCTACCAATTCCACCACTCGGGCACGTAATATTAGTCTTGAGGTCGCGCCCGGATTTGAACCGGGGTAAAAGGTTTTGCAGACCTGTGCCTAACCGCTCGGCCACGCGACCTAAGTGTTACAACATTCAGAATATCAAATATTTTACCTATCGTCAATCATAAAAAATAAATCAAACTATTTCTATTCTATAATGTCCCACTACTAACAACAACATTGTTCATCTTTCCTCTCAATGTGTGCAATAATTTTTGGAATACGTGCAAAATCCTTTAACAAAGTATCCCTCAGACCATCATTATACAACGCTGCAGCTGGATGGTAAAGTGCATAAAATACACGCTTTCCCATACCATCAATCTCACGACAGAATGCCTTACCATGACCCTCTGAAATCTTACGCCCTGGTAAAAATCGCTCAAGTGCATGTCTGCCAAGTGGAATAATCAACACTGGATCAATTAAATTTATTTGCTCCTGTAACCAAAGTTCACAATCAGCAACTTCCTCTGGTAGCGGATCTCTATTATTTGGCGGATGATATTTTACAACATTTGTTATATAAATATTTTCTCTTTTGAGATTAATAGTCGCAAGTAATTCATTCAAAAACTTTCCTGCAGCTCCTATAAAAGGTTCCCCTGCCTTGTCCTCGTTTTTACCAGGGGCCTCTCCAATAAAAATAATTTTTGCATCAGCACTTCCCTTGCCCGGCACTACATTTATTGCTGTTTTTTTTAATTTACACGCACAAAGTGCATCCATATCTTCATTAAGTTTTTGTAATTTTTTATCTTTATTCATATTATGAAAATATTTGATTATTATAGTTATGATATATCCCCACGATTTCTTTATTTATAAAAGCATGTTTATAAAATCTGCCATTTCCCTTCTTTTGTAGTAATAATTTGACCTGGAATTGTAAAACCACTAGCTAATTTATGTCCGCCGCCGCCAAGTGTGTGTGCTATTGCAGATACATCAATATTTCCATGTTTTTCTGCACGCAGACTCCCCTTAATTGTATTTTCATCAAATTGATACACAACAATTGCCGCCCTTACATTTGGCACTGTTGTTAACATTGATGCAATATTAGACATTTCTCCAGAATTTATCAAATAACCATCTTTATCTTCATTGGCAATTGCCACAACTGCAAGACCACTCTCCTTATAAAAATGTACTCGCTCCAATGCTCTTCCCCACAAATTTAATGTTTCAATATTGCGATCAGAAAAAAGTGCCGTATTAATCTTAGTTATGGATGCTCCATGCTTTATAAGATCAGCTGCGACTGCCAATGTTTCTGCTGATGTATTTGCATGTTGAAATGCTCCTGTATCAAAAATAATTCCTGCAAGAAGTGCTGTTGCAATTTTTTTATCAATTTTTTTTTGTGTAAAAGTAAAAAAATTATATAATATTTCACATGTTGAAGAATATGTATCATCATTCATGTATAAATCAGATCTAGTAACAGTATCGTGATGATGATCAATAATAATTGTAACACAGTCCTCCGAAACACATTCAATTACACGATTAAATCCCCTATCAACGCTATCACATCCGATAACAACATCAAAATTTGTAAGATCTAAATCTTCAGGGTTTTCAAATATAATACCTGGCATAATACTAGCCAAAGACTCCAGAAACGGATCATAACACCCAATCGTAACATTTGCTTTGTAATGTTTTTGTATAAAATGCATTAATGCTACTATACTACCAATAGCATCAGCATCTGGATTAGAATGACCAATAACAAAAATATTATTTGCACTTTGCAAAATATAATCTAATGTATTAAATTCTTTTAAAAATTTCTGACGTTGTGACATGACTCTTCAACATATACTGATAAATATGCTTTACAACAGATTATTCATGCAATAACTTCTCCAATTCATCAACATCATCACCTGTCTTGTCATGTACAAATGAAATTTTTGGCAAAACTTTGAGATGTAATCGCTTATGCAAAACTTTTTGTATAGCAATCCTTTCGTGTTCCAAAGTTTTCATAGAATAATCAATTTCACTCTGTGGAAAAACACGAACGAATATACGAGTATATCTCAAATCACTTGTGGTGTCAACTTTTGAAATAGTAACAAAAATGCCACTTTTAAAATCAACTATTTTCATTATCAAATCAGATATCTCACGCAATATTACGGAGTTTACTTTTCTCATTCTATCACTCATAATATATTATTAATCATAAAAAATTGTATCCCGGAAAGGAGTTGAACCTTTATCTAATCCTTAGGAGGGACTTGTTCTATCCATTGAACTACCGGGACATATCCCTTGCAAATTGTTCCATAAATGTAGCACAGTATGGGTCTTTTTACAACTATTATTTTACTACATCCAGTACTGTACGCCGTACTAGTATTATACCATATTTAGCATGATTTGTCAATAGCTAACATTTCCCTCTTAATTATATTTAGTATTCTATCTACATTTGTCAACAGGTAGACTTGGCCACCATCTAAAGAAATATTTCTTTTTACAATAAGCTGTACCAAAAATTGTTCCACATGGAACAATTACTTTATATAATTATAAATAATATATGCACTGTTTTTTGTTCCACGTGGAACAAATTCATATTATAATCATTTTTTATATTTTCATCTACAAAATTGTTCCACATGGAACAATTAGCTTACACTACTACATATAATATTTATATTTATCTATACAAATGTTCTACGTGGAACATTTTCAATGTTTTATTCATACTATTTTTATTTTATACTAAATTGTTCCACGTGGAACAATTATATATTTAGCATATCTCTTGTTTTTATTTTTATATTATAAATATTTTATATAAAATATGTAAGCTATGAATTGTTTATTTTAAAAATAAAAATAATATTACCCTATATTACACCTATTCACTAACAAAAACCGTTAGAATCCTGTCCCAAAAAAAATCCTGGCTTTTTTAATTAAAAAAGTTCCACGTGGAACATATATAGTATTTTTTATACACAATTTATATTGACATTGATTCACCTAAAATTTTTCAATTTTTTATTCATAGTATTTTTATTTTATACAGAATTGTTCCATGTAGAACAATTCTGTATCACCTCCCACTCTCTTTATTATATTTATCTATACATTTGTTCCACGTGGAACAAATTAAGATCCTTCTGTAAGGAAAATACTTCAAATGTCATCTTTTTTGTTCCACGTGGAACATTAACGACGTTTTTTTCCATTTAACACTAAAGATTGTTCCATATGGAACAATTTTATACTCCTCTCCCTCTTAATTTTTATTATATTTAACCACATATTTGTTCCACATGGAACATTCGTAGTATTTTTACTTGTTTTATATAATAATTTGTTCCATATGAAACAAATTATTCACTTATTAACCTCTCTTTATTATATTTTTATTACACATTGTTCCATATGGAACATTCTAAAATCTTTTTTATTCATAAAATAATCTTATTATTACTTTTTGTTCTACGTGGAACAATTGTTAACTTTTATTAATAAGATTATTTACTTCTTAACTTGACAAATACCTTGTTATATTGTATTATATTTATTATTTTTATACTAGATTAATAGCACTTCTTACATGCTAGTTTATTTTATACCCCACTAACTAGTAGTGGTAGTCAGACACAAAAAACCACTATATATAGTATGTTTGTATATTCTGTGGATATGTCAAGCTTGCTAAGAATCTCAATTAGTTTTATAATGAAATTCAGATAGGGGTAAGAATCAAAAAATTTCTTGCTTTTTTCTTTTGACCACTAATTTTTAGATGATATTTCACAACACTTTTATGGCAATACACAAAATCAAAAAAAGGAACGGTACTATTGTTGACTTTGATATAAAAAAAATAGAAAATGCTATTGAAAAAGCAGCGTTGGCTTCAAATCCTACAAAACCCGTTAATGCTACCAAAATTGCAATATATGCAGAAAGACAACTAACAGAGGCTTATGCTGATGAAATTCCTACTGTAGAACAAGTTCAGGATACCGTAGAAGCTGCATTGATACATTATAATTATCCACAAGTAGCAAAGGATTACATTTTATACCGCCAAAAGCGTACAGAGGCCCGTTCTGATGCAAATGTAATGGTTGATGTTGACAAGACTATTGGTGAATATTTAAATCAACTAGACTGGCGCGTAAATGCAAACTCAAACCAAGGTTATTCTCTGGGTGGTATGATTCTCAATACTGCAGGAAAGGTGACTGCAAATTATTGGCTTTCTCACATTTATCCCAAAGCAATTGGAGAAGCTCACAGAAATGCTGATTTACACATACACGATCTTGATATGTTTAGTGGCTATTGTGCTGGTTGGAGTTTACGAGCACTGCTAGAAGAAGGTTTTAACGGTGTATCTAATAAAATTGAGTCTAATCCACCTAAGCATTTGTCTAGTGCTGTAGCTCAAATGGTTAATTTTCTAGGTACGCTCCAAAATGAATGGGCTGGAGCACAAGCATTTTCTAGCTTTGACACATATATGGCACCGTTTGTAAAAAAGAGAGAAATAGAAATTCGTGATTCACTCAAAGACCATAATCTTAAATTTGAAACAAAAAAAGATCTTGATAAGTATGTTGAAGACACACTCTATAGTTACGTATACCAAAATATCCAATCTTTTGTTTTTAACCTCAATATTCCATCCAGATGGGGAACACAGACACCTTTTACGAACATAACACTTGATTGGGTATGTCCTAATGACTTAAAAGACAAGACTATTATACTAGGAGGTAAGCCTTTTTCTCACACATTTGGTGAATTATCAAAGGAGATGGATATGGTAAATAAAGCCTTTATCGAAGTAATGATGGCAGGGGATTCAAAAGACCGTACATTTACATTTCCAATTCCTACATATAACATCACAAAAGATTTTGATTGGAAAGATCCAAAAGTTCTACCATTATTTGAAATGACAGCAAAATATGGTACGCCTTACTTCCAAAATTTCATTAACTCAGACCTAGATCCAAGTGATGTGAGGTCAATGTGTTGTCGTTTACAACTTGATTTGAAGGAATTACGTAAACGTGGTGGTGGACTCTTTGGTTCTGCTGAAATGACTGGCTCAATTGGTGTAGTAACTCTCAATGTTGCTCGCATAGGTAAGACATGCGCAGGTGACCAAAAAGCATTCCTAGCACGCATTGAACACCTCATGGAGCTTGCTAAAGCATCTTTAGAAATTAAACGTACAGTTATTACAAAATGGATGGACAAGGGACTATTTCCATATACAAAAAGGTATCTTGGTAAATTAGACAGTCATTTCTCAACAATTGGTATAAATGGAGTAAATGAAGCAATTCGCAATTTTACAGAAGATTCTGATAATATAACAACTGAATTTGGCCAAAAATTTGCAAATGACCTTATGGAATTCATTCGAGAAAAAATGTCAGAATTTCAAGAGGAAACTGGAAATTTATATAACCTTGAAGCAACCCCTGGAGAGGGAACGACGTATCGATTTGCAAAGGAAGACAAAAAACAATACGAGGACATCATTCAAGCTGGTACAGAAGAAGCTCCTTACTACACAAACTCCACACAAATTCCTGTTGGTTATACGGATGATATCTTTGAAGCCCTTGATTTACAAGACAATCTACAATCGCTGTATACTGGTGGAACTGTGCTGCATGGATATATGAGTGAAAAAGTAAGTTCTGGTGAAGCGTGCGCAAACCTAGTTAAAAAGATTCTGACAAATTATAAATTACCATATATTACAGTTACTCCAACATTCTCAATTTGTCCAAAACATGGCTATCTAAAGGGAGAATATGACTTTTGTCCAAAGTGTGATGAAGAAATTGGACTTAAAAATAAGAGCTCTTGTGACAGTGAATTCCGTGGACGATATGAAAGTAGTGAAGGGGACAAATAACATTTATTAACAAAAACCATGTCATTTCGACTGTAGCGTAGCGAAATAGAGAAATCTCTAAACTAAAAGCTCTAAATAATTTTACAGCCTTGAGTTCTCTCGACTTCACTGCGTTACGCTCGAGATGACAATAATATTAAAAAATAATTAATTAAGTAAAAACAAACATATGGCATCACAAAAGATCCAAATGAACGATGGGGAACGAACACGTTGTGAAGTATGGACACGAGTAATGGGATATTTTCGCCCAGTATCATTCTTTAATACTGGTAAAAAATCAGAACATTATTCTCGTAAGCATTTTCAAGAATGTGTTTGTGCAAATGATGATTTTACAAACAAGTTTGGTAACTAATCCTCCTTCGCGTAAAGCTACGGCGGATAAGAAAAGATAGCTAAATTTGTGTAATTATCCAGTTTTTGTGAATATGAAGATGTAATTAATCACATCTCTGCTCACAAAAATTGATAACTATATAAAAAGCGGACAAGGTTTGGCCTTAAAGGTCATCTATTGAGTCATGTAAGGCCGAACCTTGGGAGCAAACCCACCCAATGCTAATAAGCGGAGTACAAAAATTCACCATGCTGGACTATCCAGAAAAAATAGCAGCTATCATATTCACTCCTGGATGTAATATGCGTTGCGGTTTTTGTCATAATAAAGAATTTGTCCTACCTGAAGAAATTAAAAAGATTAAACCTAGTTTTATACCAGAAGAAGCCGTTTTAAATTTCTTGGAAAGCAGAAAAGGTAAGCTAGATGGTGTTGTCATCTCTGGCGGAGAACCAACCGTACAATCAGACCTTCAACAATTTATCCAAAAAGTACGAAGGATGGGATTTTTAGTAAAGTTAGACACCAATGGAAATTTACCCGATGTACTGAAAAATCTAGTTAATGACGGACTACTTGATTATGTAGCAATGGATGTAAAAACAACATTAAATAATTATGAAGATTTGGTGGGAAAAATGGCAAATCCACAAGATATAAAAGAGAGCCTTAATTTTCTAAAGCAGGGAACTGTACCATACGAATTCCGCACAACAGTAATTGATGGAATTCACACAGACGATGTTATAAAAGAAATGGCAGAATTAATGCGCGGTGCAGATAAACTATATTTACAAAAATTCCGCCCAGAAACAACACTTGACCCAGAATTTGGAAATAAAAAACCAATAGCAAATAAACAACTGCAAAAATATATTCAAATTTTTCAAGATGCAGACATACAAGATGTAGATATTCGACAATAATCAACAAAACCTATTTTTACAATACTATTATCAATATGTTATTCTATATAACACTAATCAATAATAAAATTATATTATGACAACTACAGAACCAGTAGGTGATCAAAGAATTGAACGAGCGGGCCAACCAACAATTATTAGAAGGAGAGGTAAGGAACGAACAATGGAAAAGACTTATGGAGTACTTGATAATCCATCTATACAATTTGAAAGAGATCTGACTGAAAATGAGTCAATCATATTACAACTTGCCCTTGCAGAAAAAAATAAATCAGATGCCGAAGCTATTAGCGACATGCAACAATTCAAAGGATTGCATTCGGATAAAAAAATTGATGAGGATGTTCTTTTGTTAAATAAATTACGTAAAAAACAAGCTGCTAAAGAGGACGCAGAAAAATCAAATGACGCAAAAGATATTGCAAAAGAAAGAGCTATTATTGCAGAATATTTATTTTAT
The DNA here is from genome assembly GCA_029933995.1 of Candidatus Moraniibacteriota bacterium. Lineage (GTDB taxonomy): Bacteria > Patescibacteriota > Minisyncoccia > Moranbacterales. The sequence goes on from JAOZNB010000028.1 coordinate 10,845, forward strand.
AATTTTGCTAGTGACAGTAAATTTTTTGGTAAGAATTCTTTTGTAACAAAAACCAATGAATTTGATGATCGTACACATCATGCCGATAGCATTGTCACTTGGTTCGACAAAGAAGGAAACGATACGGCACGATTAGCGTTTGATGTAACCATTTCATCAAATGAACAAGTTTTAGCAACAAAAGAAGATTACATAAAATCTGATATTAAAAGTGGTAAACTAACAAGTCTTGATTATTTTGATTCACAAAGTACTGCCAACTATTCATTAAGTCAAATACCTCGTGTGATTATTATGTTAACACCTCAAAATATTATTGCTATGTGCAATAAAGCCATTGAAGCTATTCAATCCGAAGATAGAGAATTTGACTCTTTAGCTGATGATCCATCAATCAAGAAATTTATTGGAATACACATAAAAGAAGAACTATCCAGTCAGATAGAACGTTTGCAAAAAAATATTGGTTCTGACTCACCAGAAAAGGACTTGTTATTTCAACAAGCGATTCTCAATACTGAAGCCGCTGTAAAACAATTATAAATTTAGAAAATAAAAAGTCTATAGAAATGTTATTTCTATAGACTTTTTTAATGCCCTTATATTATTCAGACACCCCCAGCCCTAATTCTGACATTCTTTTTTTAACTGCTAAGATTCTTTTAGTGTCTCCTTGCTCAACAGCTTTTTTTAGAGAATCATTCCACATTTCCTGCACATCAACATCATAATTTATATGATGCTCTGTAAGGTACTTGCATTTAGGACGTTGTGCTTGCTCAATATCAGACC
>JAOZNB010000028.1:11646-13409 GCA_029933995.1 Candidatus Moraniibacteriota bacterium
AAGACACATCAATCCCATCATCACAAATATCTCCTGCAGTTCTATCAACAAAAAAATATTTTCTCATCTTATACAACCTCCTATTTATATATTATATATTTTTTATATATTAAAAGAATGATTTGTAATCATACACTATTTTACAGTTTTGTCAAGTATGGCTTCTTAGTGTTATACTATTAATAATTAATCAGATAACCCTTTTAATATGTTTAGTAAAAACTTTGAATTTAGCAATGTTGATCATGGTGTTACTGAAAAAAAGGAACGACCCGAAAATAAACACGAACGACTTAATATTCACACTGATTTAGCCATTAAAATTCATGATCTTTACTACAAAAGACTACTTAGCAAAGATGAGACGAAGGCTATTTTGCGTTTTTTAAAAAAAGAAAACTACGGAAAAGATAATTATAATACACTGGAAGTACTTCATTTAATGAAAAAAAATGATTATACACTTGCTAATCAAATTGTGACTTTAGCAAATAGCTTTTCCTCTAAAATTGATACCAAGGGTAAAGATGATTTTTTAATGACGCAAAGAGACATAGAGGATATCGAATATTATGGAACAAATACAAATGAATTTATTCAAGAGGTGCGTGAACTAGGATTTGAACAAAAAGTTATTGAAAAATGGATAGAGGAAGGACAACAGTTTTCAACCGCTATGAATGGTCGTGAAAATATTCACCGATTACCAACTAATATGATTGATGAGGATGTGATTACCTTTGTTAAACATGAGTATCAAAAACACCTAAATGCCCGTGAATTGCAAAATATATTTGACACAATGCCTGAAGCACAAAAATCAATTGTTGCAAATATGCACACAGATTCAGCTGGTGATCAAAATGCTATGACTTTAGATAAAATTGATATGGCAAAAGATATTATTACTTCTACATCACAACATGAAACTCCACCAAACAACCTGCAAACTGTTTATTATGGATCTAGTAGCGATGTAGAATTACCTATGTTAGCAAAATTACAAAACATAAAACTAGTTGATCCTGAATTGACTTCGGAAAAAATAACCGATACGATTAAAAGAGTTCGTGAGACATATGCTACTGATGCAATATACAATGAAGAAGAAAATCTACTCACCTTTACATATGACGACAAGAACTTCTCAATACAATTTTTTGGTACAAATATGGAAGACTTTAATGAAAATACTGACCAAAAATTTGATATTGCCCTCACATTCAATAAAGTGCCCTGGATGACAAAAAAAGAATTAACAAAACAATTACAAAAAGATGGTATACTTTTTGACAATAGAGACATTTATGATGAGGACGGTCCTGATTTTTCCAAAATACCACCTGCATCACAATTTGCTTAATTATAATTTAAAATATAGATATGCTTACAAAAAAATTAGAAGAAATTGGTTTAAATGAAAAAGAAGCGCGGGTTTATATTGCTGTACTTGAACTAGGTGAGGGAAGTGCTAGTGAAATTGCTAAGAAATCTGAGGTTAACCGTGCTACTACGTACTTTACACTTGAAAATCTCATGAAAATAGGATTAGTAAGTGCATCAAATGAAGAGAAAAAGCAAAAATTCGTCCCGGAAGACCCTTCACAATTAGAAAATATAATAACAAAACAACAACAGGAGCTGGAATTAAAGAAAAAGGGATTAAAAGATGTGGTAGAAGAATTAAATAGTATCAATAGCGCAAGTATCAAAAAACCTATTGTAAAATATTATTTAGGAAAAGAAGGAATTGTTCGTATGGC
>JAOZNB010000029.1:0-3485 GCA_029933995.1 Candidatus Moraniibacteriota bacterium
AACAGGAGAGAAAACAATATGAGCATGAAAATATAGAATTACAGGATAAAGTTGCATATTTAAAATCAGAGCATTCTTATGAAAAAGAAGCAAAAAAATTAAATTATAAAAAACAAGGAGAACATGTGGTAATTGTGCGTCGTGCTAGAGAACAGGTAGATAATTTTGGTGATAATGAGGCTGTTATTCAAGACCAAGAAGAGCAAAAAACTCATTATGATATTTGGTTAAGTTTTTTTTTCTAATTATTTAAAATAAAAAAATGAAAAAGGTATATAAAAAAATATTAATTATAGCAGGAATAGTTTTGATTGTTGCGGTATCGGCAATGCTTGTATTTACATATGTATTTCGTGTGGATTCACCTGTTATTACATCTGTTCGCAAAACTTTATATTTACCAGCAATCATTGTTGATGGAGAATGGATATCTCTTGCGGAATTAGAGGAAAATACAGCATCAATTAAAAGTTTTTATGAAAATCAAGATTTTTCACAATTTGGGATTCGTATAGATTTTAATACTGTAGATGGACAAAAACGATTGCAATTACAAGAAAGAAAAATGATAAATAAATTAATTGAGGATATTGCAATTAAACAAATGGCAGATGAGTGGAATATTAGCATTAGTGATGAGGCTATAAAAACAGCAATGGAACGACCAATGGCAGAGATGGGTACAAAAGAAGATGTTGAGTCAAGATTAGAGGATTTATATGGTTGGTCACTTAATGATTTTGGTAAAAGGGTTGTATTAGGACAATTGTTGAGAGAAAAAATTAGTGCAAAATTTGAACAGGAAAATGCAATTACGGATGATATGACAAAACGTATACAAGAAGCAAAACAAGAATTGAATGATGATAGAACATTTGCAGATGTGGCTAAAAAATATTCTGATGGGGTAACTGCTGTAGATGGTGGTATAATGGGCTGGTTTATGGATGGACAATTACAAGATGAAATTGGTAAGAAAATAGTAACAATGCAAAAGGGTGAGCAGACAGATGTAGTTGAAACACCCTTGGGATTACATATTGTTCAAATTAATGACGTTTCTACTGTAGATGATAAAAAGCTTGTACATTTATCACAAATTGTAATTAAGAAAAAAACATTTGCAGATTTTTTAAATGAAAAAATTGGCATGATGAGTGTAAAGATTTTTTTACCACAGTATAAGTGGGATGCAAGTAAATCTTTGGTTGTGTTTTCTGATACTGATATGGTGAAGTTTGAATCTGACATGCTCGAAGAAGCAAAAAAAGTTCAAGAAGAATTATTGAGTAGTAAAAAATAAATAATTTTTTATGGAGAGTGGTCATTTATCACAAAAAAAAAGTAGATCATTTGTGGCAATTATTGTGATAGTTGCATTAGTTGCTTTTGTGGCAGGTATTTTAGGTAGTGCGGTTATGTATAGTTTTGTGATGAAAAAATATGTTCAGGTGATACCAGAACAACGAGAGACTATTGTAAATCACATAACTCAATTACAAGATGAAACTATTATAGACGTGGTTGCAGATACAACAGCGTCAGTCGTAAGTATTGTTGCAACAAGAGATGTGCCAAAATATCAACGTCTTTTTAATTCACCATCTGATTTTTTTATGACACCACCACAAGAGACTCCGCAGCAAAGACAACTTTTTGAAAAACAAAAAGTTGGTGGTGGTACGGGATTTTTTGTATCTTCAGATGGAAATATAGTAACAAATAAACATGTTGTTGTAGATAGCGATGCTGAATATACCATAATTACTTCTGATGGCAGGGAATATCAAGCAATGGTTATTGCTCGTGATGATATATTAGATTTTGCTGTTTTAAAGATTGAGGGAGATAATTTTCAAGCTGCAAATCTGGGTAATTCTGATGAAGTTCAAATTGGACAAACGGTAATTGCAATTGGTAATTCTTTGGGCGAATTTTCACATTCAGTAAGTCGAGGGATTATATCTGGAATGCAAAGGGACGTAGTGGCAAATAGTGGTAATAGCACAGAACACTTAACTGATATTATTCAAACAGATGCGGCAATAAATTTTGGAAATTCAGGAGGTCCGTTGTTGGATTTGGAGGGTAATGTGGTTGGTATTAATACCGCTGTTGCACAGGGAGCTGAAAACATAGGTTTTGCAATTCCAATCAATCAAATAACAAAATTAATTGAGGATGTTAAAACAATAGGCAAAATTTTACGACCATTTTTAGGTGTAAGGTATATTGAGATGACATCTGAAATAAAAGAAGAATTAAATTTTCCTTATGATAATGGAATTTTAATTGTAAGAGGACAAGATATTACTGATTTTGCAGTTTTGCCGGGGTCTCCAGCTGATGAGGTTGGCCTTACTGAATATGATATTATAATGGAAATTGATGGTGAGAAGATTACATCTGATAAAACATTAGCACATTTTATATCAAATCGTAATATTGGTGATACAATCATATTAAAAATTTGGCGCGAGGGAAAGCAGATGGATATTACTGTTGTATTAAAAGAGAGGTTAACACTTAATTAATAATTTATTAAATATTATATTATGGATATTAATCAGTTTACAACACGCTCACAAGAAGCATTACAAAGTGCGCAACAGTATGTTACTAAACAAGAAGGTCAATTTGTTTTGCCAATACATTTAGCACATGCTCTATTGGTTCAAAAAGAATCCATCGTGCCGATTGCACTTAAAAAACAAGATGTATCGTATGATGCCGTCGTCACTGATATTGAAAAAAAGATTGCACAAACGACAACAAAAATGACAAGTACTGATCAATCACAGTTATATATCTCACAGGAATTATCACGTGTTTTGATGCAAGCTGAAGATGAAATGCGTTCCATGGGTGATAGTTTTGTTTCCACGGAACATCTGTTTTTGGCACTGCTAAATAAGGATAAAGATATTATAAAATTTTTTGATCAATATGGTGTTACATATGATATTTTTAAAAAAGATCTTGCAGATGTTCGTGGTGCGACAAGTGTTGATTCTCCAGATCCAGAAAATTCGATGCAGACAATTGAAAAATTTACGATCAATTTAACTCAGCAAGCTCGTAGTGATGAGCTGGATCCTGTTATTGGGCGTGATTTAGAGGTTCGTAGGATGATGCAAATTTTATCAAGGCGTACAAAGAATAATCCTGTTTTGTTGGGGGAGCCGGGAACGGGTAAAACTGCAATTGTAGAGGGTTTGGCACAGCGCATTGCTGTAGGTGACGTACCAGAATCACTTAAAGATAAAGAAATACTTTCTTTAGATCTCGGACAATTGCTTGCTGGGGCAAAATTTCGTGGAGAATTTGAAGATAGATTGAAAGCATTACTTAAAGAAATTGATCAATCAGCGGGGAAATACATTCTATTTATTGATGAATTACATACGTTAGTTGGTGCTGGGGGTTCAGAAGGTGCAATGGATGCATCAAATATGCTCAAGCCCGCGCTTGCACGCGGAAAAATG
>JAOZNB010000029.1:3495-13388 GCA_029933995.1 Candidatus Moraniibacteriota bacterium
GCACAATTGGTGCAACAACACTAAAAGAATACCAAAAATATATTGAAAAAGACGCTGCATTGGAACGAAGATTTCAGCCTGTGTACGTAGATGAGCCAAGTCCAGAAGATGCAATTGCGATCTTGCGAGGTATCAAAGAAAAGTATGAATTACATCATGGTGTGCGTATTACAGATGATGCACTTATTGCGGCAGTAGAGTTGTCTCGTAGATATATTTCTGATCGATTTTTACCAGATAAAGCAGTTGACCTTATTGATGAGGCTGCAGCTACATTGCGCATGGAAATTGACTCAATGCCAGCAAATATTGATCAAATGGAAAGAGATATTCGTCGTGGAGAAGTTGAAAAAAAGGCATTGAGTAAGGAAAAGAAAAATGGTAATAAAGAGAAAATTAAAAAAATTGATAAAGAGTTAGCTGAATTAAAAGAAGAGTCAAAAAAATTAACAATGCAATGGAAGGCAGAAAAAGATGTAATTATGTCTTTGCGTGATATAAAGGAAATCATTGATAAATTGCGTGTTAGTGCAGATGAACAAGAGCGGTCTGGTGAATTTGATAAAGTTGCAGAAATTCGTTATGGTAAAATTCCAGAGATGCAAAAAAAGATTAAACAAGAAGAAGTCAGATTAGTTGGACTACAAAAGGATGGCGCAATTTTAAAAGAAGAGGTGACTGAGGAGGATGTTGCTACGATTGTTTCTCGGTGGACAGGTGTTCCTGTATCAAAGATGCTTATGGGAGAAATGGAACGATTGGTAACTATGGAAAAGGAGCTCGAATATCGTGTTGTGGGTCAAAAAGAAGCAATTAGCGCTGTGTCTAATGCAGTGAGACGTGCAAGAGCGGGTATTTCTGATGAAAGTCAGCCAATAGCTTCATTTATATTTTTAGGTCCAACAGGCGTAGGCAAAACAGAACTTGCCAAGTCTCTTGCGGAGTTTATGTTTGATGATGAACAATCACTTGTACGTATTGATATGAGTGAATACATGGAAGCACATGCAGTAGCAAAATTGATTGGGTCACCGCCAGGATATATAGGACACGATGAGGGTGGACAATTGACAGAAATTATTCGTCGTAAGCCGTATAGTATTGTGCTTTTTGATGAAATTGAGAAAGCACATCCGGATGTTTTTAATATTTTCTTGCAAATTTTGGATGATGGACAATTAACTGATAGTAAGGGGCGAACTGTTAATTTCAAAAATACAGTTATCATAATGACATCAAATGTTGGTTCTGATGCGATTTATGAGTTGCAAGCAAAAAAGAATTCAGATGAAGATGCTATTAAAAATATGGTAATGGATGAGTTGCGTAATAAATTTAAGCCTGAATTTTTGAATCGTGTTGATGATATTATTATTTTTCATCCATTGACACAGGAGATGATCAAATATATACTAGATATTCAATTACGACATGTTATGGATAGATTAGCGGATGAAAAAATTATCTTGAAGGTAACTGATGCTGCAAAGAAAATGCTTTCAAAAAAGGGTTTTGACCCACTCTATGGTGCACGTCCTCTCAAAAGAGTTGTGCAACATGAGTTACTTGATCCATTAGCAATGAAAATTATTAACGGAACTGTAAACTCTGGTGATTCGTTAAATATTGATATTGTAAAAGGCGAAATTAATATCACAATAAAATAATTTAAATGATTGTACATTTACGAAGTTTATTTTTCACTATTATATTTCTTGTAGTGATAGAGATGATAATAGCTTTTTCGTTGTTAGATGAACAAAAAGGGTTGTTTTTGATGGCTTCTTTGGTGGCATTTTCAATTTTTGCTGGTTGGAATGTGGGTAAAAAAATTATATTTGCATTTTTGCCACTAAGTCTAGCAGTCTCGGCTGTTGGATTACTGTATTTTATTGATAATGTGCAAGAACAAGAAATCTTTGGTTTTTTGGTTTCGATATTATTTTATATGTCTTTATTAGGTATTAAGCGTATATCTCAAAATAATTTTGATATGACTGCGCGAAGTTTATTTTCAGCATCTCTTATTGCAATTATTTTTCTTTTTTATGCCGTGATATATGGGGTATATATTAATTTTAATGTTCCATTGGGGTTGTTTATGGGGACACACTTTGTATTTGTTACAATGGTTACATTTGTTTCTTTGCGAGCTTATTCAAGTGATTATAAAAGGATCTTTCTGTATAGTGTAGTAATTGCGTTTGCGATGATTCAGCTTGTTTGGATGGCAAATTTTTGGCCATTTGGATATCTTACTATGGCGGCAATTAGCTTAATGTTCTATTATATATTATGGGATCTTGTACAGATGGTATTTTTAGAAACATTGTCAAAAAAACGAATTGTTATTACAATTACTTATTGTATTGTGCTAACATTGGCAGTACTCATTACAACACAATGGTTATTAGTAGGTTAAATTATTTGATATGAAAAAAACTTTTAAGTTTATAGGGATAGGTGTTATCATTTTTATTATTGGTGCACTTGGAGGTTTAATGGTTGATTATGTACTTTTTACAAAAGTAATTACAAATCCAATGTGGTCAGAAAATCCAATAATTAAATCATTGGATAATCGTATTAAAATTATAAAAACAGTAGAAAAGGTGATTGTGGCAGATAATGAATCAATTGCTGACATAGCTTCTCGTGCAGCAGGTACAGTTGCATATATAGAATCAATTAATGTAAATGGAGATGTTGTTGGTGGTAATGGCATTATTGTAAGTAGTGATGGAGTAATTGCAACTACAACAGCTGTGGTTTCACAAGATGAAAATGCATTACTTTTTGTTAAATTAGCAGATGGTAATGTGTATGATGTTAAAGATGTATATTTTGATACATATAGTACGGTTGTATTTTTGCGTATTGATGCGCAGGATTTGGCAACAGTTTCTTTTGCTAATTCTGATGATGCGAGGAGTGGTAAGCGTTTAATTTCTATTTCACGTACTCGTTCTAGTGACGATGCACAATTTGCCTTAGGTGGATTTTTTGGTCATGATAATGTATTTGGAGTTGCAACTCCTGAAAGTGATTTTTTGCAAGGTGTTTTATCAATTGATTTTTCACAAAGTGTTTTGCGTAAAAGTATTGGTGCACCAGTAGTTGATTTTCATAGTAATATGATTGGACTTATTTCCGTTGCTGATTCAGCAGAAGTAATTAATGGTGAAGAAGAATTTTTTGCGATAGCAGCAAACGATGTGATGCGTGCATTTGAGGTATTTTTACAACAACAGAACAAAACAGTGGAAGTAACTAATAAATTAGGAGTTGATTATGATAATATAACGGCTATTGAAGTGTATGCACAAGATGCTGATATCACGAGTGGTGCAGTTATTACAACTCCAATTACTTTTGTGGAACAAAGTGCTTTTGCAAGGACTCTGGCAGCACGTTCTGGATTGCGTTCCGGAGATATTGTGGTGATGGTTAATAATGATACAGTAGATGAAAGAAATAATCTTTCACGTTTGATGAATAAATATGCCAACGATGAAAAGGTAGTGCTAAAAGTCTTGCGTGGTGACGAATTGATACTGATTGATATTATCAGTATTTAATATAGGTATCTGTTGACATGATGTAAGTTGTGTAGTATATTAAAGAACGTTAGTGATAAATATATCACTTGTATTTGATTATAATTTTTTAGAATAATTTAGACAGATGCTTGCAATAATTAAAACTGGTGGAAAACAGTATAAAATTGAAGAAGGTGATAAGATTAAGGTAGAAAAACTTGATGTTAAAGTTGGTGATAAAATTGTTTTTGAAGAAGTTTTACTTGTTGGAGATGATAAGAAGGTTTCTGTTGGAACTCCTAATATTGATAAAACAACTGTTACAGGTATGGTTTTGGCACAAGAGCGTCATGATAAAATATGGGGCATCAAACATAAAGCAAAAAAGCGATATAAGATGAAATACGGACATCGCCAAGCATATACAGAAGTTGAAATTACAAAAATTGGCTAAATATAAACTTTTAAAAAATCACTCATTAAAAAGAGTGATTTTTTGTATTTAAAACTTAGTTGGGCTAGTAGGATTCGAATTTTTTAAGAAAAGTCTCCTCTGTTTGTTATTGAACTACGAATTGTCATGTCGTCAGCATATTCTATGTCGGAACCAGTTGCAAGACCTCGAACTATTCTAGAAATAGTAATATTATAAGGAACTAATTCTTGTTTGAGATACATCGCAGTCATGTCACCTTCAGTTGTAAAATTTGTTGCTATTATTATTTCTTTAAAATTGCCTCCCCCTATTCTTTTCAGTAATTGGTTTGTAGTGATTTTTTCAGAACTTCTTTTTTTGATTGTGCCACCTAGAACATGATATAGACCATCAAAAGCACGAGATCGTTCGATTGGCATTATATTTAAAGATTCTTCAACAATACATAATTTTGATGTGTCTCTGCTTGTGTTTGAACAAATAGTGCAGAGATTATTTTGAGAAATGTTAAAGCACGTATCACAGAGTTTTATGTCATGTAAATTATGTAAAGCATCTATAAAGTCATTGATTTTTTCTTTATTTTGTTTAAATAGAAATAGAACGAGGCGTTCAGCCATTTTAGGTCCAATTCCGGGAAGTGAATTAAATTGAGTTATGAGTTTTTGAAATGATTCAGGGTACATTATTTTAATAAGTAGTAATTAGAGAGTGGTGAGGGGCAGTTTTAATTTAGTAATATTTGTTAGTCGATTTTTTATTCTTCATGATGAGTTTGCTGAATATGTGCTTTTTCTAGATTTTTATAAGAAGCTGCTTGTTCGTGAAAATATAGTTGTTTTGTGCCTACTGGACCATTACGATGTTTTGCGACAATAATTTCAGCAACACCTCTGTTCTCTGTGTCAGGGTTAACTCGGTCCTCACGATAAATAAACATTACAACATCAGCATCCTGCTCGATTGATCCAGATTCACGAAGATCTGAAAGTTTTGGTCGTTGGTCAGGACGAGCTTCAACAGCACGAGAAAGCTGAGAGAGTGCAAGAATGGGGATATTAAGTTCCTTTGCAAGCATCTTGAGTCCACGAGAAATCTCAGAAATTTCTTGTACACGACTTTCATTACTACGACCTTCCATCAACTGTAAGTAGTCGATAATAATAAGACCTAAATTATGCTCTGCTTGTAATCTACGAGCCATGGTACGCATTTCCATGATGTTTGCGCTAGATGTATCATCGATAAATATAGGAGCCTCAGATAATGTTCCCATCGTTTCATTTATATTTACAAAATCCGAGTCTTTTAGATTTCCAGTTCGTAGTCGCCATAAATCAACATTGCCTTCAGCAGCAATCATTCTATCAACAAGTTGATCTGCTGACATCTCCAATGAAAATATACCTACTGGAATTTTTGCCTTTGTTCCAACTTGTCTTGCAATATCTAATGCTAGGGAAGTTTTACCAACAGAAGGCCGAGCTGCAAGTATAATAAGGTCTGAATTTTGTAAACCAGAAAGTAAATCATCAAGGTCGGGAAAACCTGTAGGTACGCCACGCATCTGACCTTTGTTTTTATGTAAATCATCAAGTCTGTCAAAAGCAGCACCAAGAATTGTTTTTATAGGTGTAAATTCCTGCTTGAGGGAATTTTCAGAAATTCCAAAAAGTAATTGCTCTGCATCATCAAGTGTTTTTTCAACGTCTTCGGATTCATCATAGCCCATTTCATTTATTTGAGCTGCTGCACCGATGAGTCGACGTAATACGGCTTTTTTTTGAATTATTTTTGCATAATATGTAATATTTGATGCACTTGTAATACCGCTAACAAGGGAAGCTAGATAACTAGCACCTCCAATGTCATCAATTTTCTTTTGTTCTTCTAGTTCGTTTGAAATAGAGAGTACATCAATTGGGTCATTGTGTTCATATAATGCAAGCATTGCTTCAAAAATAATGTTGTGAGGTTCTTTATAAAAATCACCGACATGTATCATATCAGCAACTTTGATAATAGCTTCTTTATCAAGCATAAGAGCACCTAAAACGGAGCGTTCAGCTTCAATTGAGTTGGGTGGAGTGCGTAATTGTATATTTTGATCAGTCATAGTATTTTCAACAGTAGAGACGCGATTAATCGCATCTCTACTAGGTATATAAATTTAAGTAAATTAAGTATATCATTTGAAGGTTTTTTTGTATATATTAAATTTGTGAATAAATAGTTTATAATATGTGGAAAAAATAAAAAGCCCCTGAACAATAGAGCTTTCATTATAAAAGGTATCTGTTCAGGGGGGACTGAGGTCATATTGTTATTTGAGAGTTTATCATTTACACATTCGCGAGAATAATTCAGGGCCGTTGGACACCACGTCTACAGCTGTTACGGTTTGCAGTTGTTATAAATGATGTAGAAAGTTAATGTCGAGGGCATTAAACCATAATTTGACACTTTATTACAAATAATGACATTTCCCTTGGGTGATAAATCGTCCCATATATACCTCTGAGGTAGTTGCATCAGATTATAAGGTAAGCACTCTTTTCCATGGTCTTTTGGGCACAATTCGCAACAGGTTGAAGTTGAAGTACAATCATAGACAAATTCTCCTTTTAACATATCTTCGATGAAGATATGTTCGGGTGATTTGTTAGCCTGAGCCATCAGGGTCTCTGAGAGATTGTATGGCGATAGTGAGTACGATAACTGCAGGTTTACCTATAGTCATTTGTAGATGAGCAACGATTGTTGCTGGGGGTGGTCGAATGTCATTCATGCACATTCCTCTTTTTGTGAAATTTCACTGAGAATGTTTATCAATCTGGGTTTTTTGCCAGTGACCCCTAGTAGTCTACATGGTGCAAAAAAAGATTGAAGTATTGGCGATAGCTACGGTACAGTTTGTTCCAGTAGAGGAACAAGTGGCGATGGGTGATCGAATACGAATCATAAATAAATTCTCCTTTTTGAGAGTGAACGATTTCCAGTTACATTTTTTAATGCTCGATTCCACAGATGGAGTTGAACAAATGTAACGTGACAATTTTTCTCTTCTATTATTAAAATAACAATATATTCATTATAGTAAATATTATTTTTTTGTGCTAATTAGAAATAAGAAAATAATGTAATTAATACAATGTGCTATTGGCTTTGTAGATTTTTTGCAGTATGATAAATATATATTCAAATATGGTTTATGAAATATGTAGTAGAAAAATATAAGCATTTTGTTCCCATTGGGGTATTTTAAGATTGAATACTAAAATACTACTCACTAATTACTAATATACTAAGCTATGAAACAATCACAACTTTTTACAAAGACACAAAAATTTGCACCAAAAGACGAAGTAAGTAAAAATGCACAGTTATTAATTCGTGCAGGTTTTGTACATAAGGAGATGGCAGGTGTATATGGTTTTTTACCATTAGGGTGGCGTGTTATGAATAATATAATGCAAATCATCCGTGAAGAAATGAATGATATTGGTGGACAAGAATTAAAACTTACTGCACTGCAGAGTAAGGAAGTATGGAGTAAGACTAATCGGTGGAGTGATGAAATTGTTGACAATTGGTTTAAATCAGAATTGAAAAATGGGACAAAGGTAGGTCTTGCTTTTACACATGAAGAAGCAATTACAGGACTTATGAAAAGTTTTGTTGCATCATATAAAGACTTGCCATTTAGCGCATATCAATTTCAGACAAAGTTTCGTAATGAATCACGTGCAAAATCTGGCATTATGCGTGGACGAGAATTTATTATGAAAGATCTTTATTCTTTTTCTCGAACACAAGAAGAGCATGATATATTTTATGGAAAAGCAAAGGATGCGTATGTAAGAATTTTTGATAGATTAGGAATTGGTGAAGAGACGTATCTTACATTTGCAAGTGGCGGGACGTTTAGTAAATATTCACATGAATTTCAAACTGTGTGCGATGCAGGAGAGGATATTATTTATGTAGATAAAGAAAAGGGCATCGCAGTAAATGAAGAAGTTTATAATGACGAAGTCCTTGCAGATTTGGAATTGGATAAAAATAATCTAGTAAAAGAAAAAGCAGCTGAGGCAGGAAATATTTTTTCACTTGGAACAAAATTTTCTGATGCATTTGATCTGACATATAGAGATGAGAATGAGCAAGAGCAAAAAGTAATCATGGGGTCATATGGCTTAGGGCCAGCACGTGCAATGGGAATTATTACGGAGTTATTAGCTGATGAAAATGGTTTGGTGTGGCCAGAAAATGTAGCACCATTTAAAGTACATTTGATAAATATTGGAGAAGATGAAAAGACTGAGGAAATTTACAGTCAGTTACAAGATGCGGGTGTAGAAGTACTGTGGGATGACCGAGATATGCGTCCAGGAGCTAAGTTTGCCGATGCAGACTTAATTGGTTGTCCATATCGCGTGGTAGTATCTAGTCGTTCACTTGAAGCGGGAGGAGTAGAGTTGAAAAAACGTACAGATAAAGATGGTCAGATTGTGAATGTTGATAAGTTAATTGAACAAATAAAATAATTGAAATAGCAACCAAGTCGCTAGGTCTAGCGACTTGGTTGCTATAATTATATATGATGAAAAATAAAATATTAAAAAATGGATTTTCAATTGCAGAATTAGGCATGGGAACGTGGCCAATGGGCGGATATCGAGTTCATAATGAAAATAATGATGACCAAAAAAATATTGATGCAATTCGTTATGCAATTGAACAAGGTGTTACACATTTTGATACAGCTGAAATGTATGCAAGTGGATATGCAGAGGAAATTCTTGGTAGAGTAATTTGTGAGAGTAATCGGTCAGATCTTTTTATTGCGTCAAAGGCAAGTAGAACGAGTTTGGATGAAGATGGAGATATTGTTGGTGCATGTAAAAAAAGTTTAGCTCGTGTTGGTATCGAATATTTTGACCTGTATTATCTTCACTGGCGTAATCTCGAAGCAGACATTGAGAAACAAATGAAACAAATGGAACAGCTTTATGATGAGGGTTTTATAAAAAATATTGGAGTTAGCAATTTTAGCACAGAGAGTTTAAAAGAGGCTCAATTAAAATGTAAATATCCAATTGTAACAAATCAAGTGCATTATAATTTAATTTATAGAGAACCAGAAAAGGTGAATCTCTTAAAGTATTGTCAAGAAAATGATGTAATGCTTATTGCGTGGCGTCCGATAGAGCTGGGAAAATTATCAAATACAGGTAACCCTTTGATGTTAGATATGGCTGATAAGTATAAAAAAACACATGCTCAAATTGCAATCAATTGGCTTGTATCACAAAAAAATGTTGTGACACTTTTTGGTAGTTCAAACAAGGAACATATTACCGAAAACCTTGGAGGGGTTGGTTGGGACATGAATAATGAAGATATAAAAAATATGCAAAAAAATTATAATGGTCAGATTTTTGTGTCAGATGCTATACCATTAGGGTGATAATGTACAAGCAAAATACGCTACAAAAAAAATAAAGTAATTTGTGATAAATTTAAATAATATGAAAATTGTAAGTGCATGTCTAGTTGGAATTAATTGTAATTATAAAGATGGATCAAGTCTATGTCCAAAAGTTGTAGAATTGGTGAAGCAGGGCAAGGCAATTCCTGTGTGTCCAGAGCAGTTGGGTGGATTAACAACACCCAGAACTTCAGCAGAGCAAAAAGGTGATAAAGTAATTACAAAAGATGGTGAGGATGTCACTGCTGAGTTTGAAAAAGGTGCACAAGAAGGTTTGAAGATTGCAAAACTAGTAGATTGTGATGTGGCAATTTTGAAGTCAAAATCACCTTCATGTGGTGCAGGAAAGATTTATGATGGCACTTTTTCTAAAACCTTAATTGATGGCGATGGCACATTTGCAAAATTGCTAAAAGAAAATGGTATT
>JAOZNB010000030.1 GCA_029933995.1 Candidatus Moraniibacteriota bacterium
CTAACCTCACTACGCTCTTTACCTTTTGTGATTGCCTGAGCCAATTCTCCAAGTTCCTCAATCATTAAATTTAAACGAAATGTCATATCTTCATTATTTGTTCCTTTCATTTTAAATTTCTCATGAAATTGTTCAATTGCCTCGTAATATTTCTTCATACAATCATCCTATAAAGTGATATACTTTCCGTCAATGTAATGAGCGATTGGTTCACTTGTTGTTTGCGTAATCTTTTCAGGTAAATTATCTAATGCAAACCATTCAATAGCATCACATTTCTCTGGTTCCCTATTCTGTGGTTCACCACTAATAATATGTGCTATGAAATTAAATGATGCCCAATGTTGATTTTCTGCTTCAATAATATGATCAGTGTGTGGCAAATATCCTATAATTTTTATCTCTACACCAATCTCCTCTAAAATTTCTCGTTTCATAGCTTTAATTGCTGTCTCACCAAATTTTACACCTCCACCTGGCTTTGACCACCACCCAGATTCATTACGTACATTTCCACCTCTCTTCATCAAAAGAGCCTCATCTAAATCATTCAAAATTAAAACACCTCCACCTACCCCTATATAATCTTTACCCTTTATTAATTTCCCGTCATACATAATTCTATTATTCAACTTTTACAACATCTTCACCAAAAGCCTTTATCTTTTTTACAAAAGCATCTTCCACTATTTTTTGATCTAACTTTCTTACAGCGAAAGCAGTACCATTTGCAGCTGATTGCTTACTCATAATATCAAATAAGTATGCATCATCACATAATCCACCACCTGACTGCACCCCCACATATGTTATTACATGATTTGGAAACTGCTCTGGAAATTCTTTTACAATTTCTAACGCAAGCATTTTCATACTAGCATCTTTTTCTTTTATATCATTAGACTGTTCTGATTCAACGCATGGACTGTCAAAGTTCACCATAATACAAAATGTTACTCATTTATCAAAACAATATCAACACCTATTTGTTTAAGCCTATCTTCTAAATCTTCGTAACCTCGATTTATTGAATACACTCCACGCAAAATTGATTTTCCTTTTGCTCCAATCATTGCCACAAGCATAATCGCAGCAGGTCTAAGTGCTGGAGGAGACATCAGATCTGCATTGTGAAATTTTGTAGGACCCGTTATTTCAACACGATGTGAATCAATGAGTATAATATTCGCACCAAGTCGATTTAATTCTGTAAAATATACAGCTCTATTTTCATATACCCAATCATGTATTAAAGTCTTGCCCCTTGCCATCATAGCAATTGGTACAAAGAATGGTAAATTATCCATATTTAAACCTGGAAATGGTAATGCATGGATTTTATCTTCAAGTGCAGTTAATTTTGATGGAATCATTTTGATATCTACCAACTGAGTCTTTTTATTACGTGCTTTATATTTACGTATAATTTCAAATTGTTGCCCCATCTTTTGTAGTTTCAAAAGTTCTAATTCTAAAAAATCAATAGGACATCGCTTAACAGTCAATTCACTTTTTGTTGTGATTGCAAGTGATAAGAAAAACATAGCCTCAATAGGATCTTCGCTTATTTCATAAATAACATTTTTCTTTAATTTTTTCTTTCCTTTTATTTCAAGAGTTGTTGTACCTATGCCTTTAATTTTCACGCCTAACTTTTCCAAGAAAAAACATAAATCTTGCACCATATAATTTGAGGTTGCCATTTTAATAACAGTTTTACCTGGAATTTGAGCTGCTGCCATAATCGCTGTTTCTGTTACTGTATCCCCTGACTCATACAGTACATTATTTTCAATTGGTTTAAGTGTATTTATAGAAACTTCAAAACCATCCTTCTTAGGTTCAATATTAATTCCATAATCTTCCAATGCATATAAGTGTGGCTTGATTGTTCTTGCTCCTAATTTACAACCACCTGCCTGTGGAATAAAATATTTTTTTTGTCTTCCTGCCAAAGAACTAATTAACATAATTGCGCTACGAGTTTTTTCTGCTGCTTTTTTATTAATTTTTTTTAAAGAAAATTGTTTTGGAGAGGTTAGTATTATTGTCTTACCATCTCTTTGGATTTTCATACCAATACTTTCAAGCACTTCTAAGTATCGATTCACCTCTTCAATCTGTGGTACATTTTTTAGAGTTGTTACTCCATGATTCATAACTGATGCAGCTAATAACGCAACAGCAGCATTCTTTGATCCATTCACAGAAATTTCTCCTTTTAATTTTTTACCACCATTAATTTCAAAGTATTCCATATTTTTTATAACAAAATTATCATCCTATACTGCATGAAGTATAAGGTAAAAACTACTTTTTTTCAAGGTGATTAACTAAGAAAAAATAAAATCACCACTCTTTGACAATTGCAAAAAGTGGCGATAATTCAAATCAATTTTATCTTAAATCCATGTCCCGACAGATTTAGATAAAATGAGATGCGAAGATTTTCACATCTAAATATAAAGTATCAAAAATATTATTTTGATATATGGGTTCGTATTCTATTGTATAAAGAACAAAAAAAATCGGTCTGAGCACTTAAATTGCTCACCCGATTGCATCCCCTCTAGCACTTTGCGAAGGTTGATTACTATATAAGTATAGCATGTTAATTTTCAAAAGTCAAGGTGCTATAATCTATTTTTATAATTTTCAGCCCAATACAGAACCTTATTTCCATAATTAATACAAACACTTCGGTCAAGTCGTGAACCACAGTAATACCTTCTAGCTGCCGTAAATTCACCTTTTTCACTTGTTGCACCGTCATTTGCAAGTTTAATTGCCATAGCCATTACTCCGTCAGTTAAACTCCACGGATCTGCTGGACTGTGTCCTGTATATTTTTCAATTTTTGATTCATAGCCAACCCATGTTGTTGGCATGAATTGTGCTACACCCATAGCTCCACCAATTCCATAACTAAGCGGACAAGAAACTTTCACCTTCTTATAATTATAATCTAAATCTTTTGTGATTCTTTTAAAAATCTTTTCATTCGCGTCCCCCATTCTACTCTTCTTATATGTACAAGCACCTGTAAATCTACCTAAGTCAGTTTCCACAACCAGCATGCCCAATATGAAACCCTTACTCACCCCTGTCTTTTTGCTTGCAAACTTTGCAGCTTTTGCAATATCATCCGTATTAAATGAATCGCCTAACAATGATGATAGTTTTGACTCTACATCAGAAAGTTTTGCATTTAGTTCTGCTAAAGATGCATCAACTTTTATAATTTCCGTTCGCACAGCACTGGACTGTGCAAGTAATGATGATTCTGTTTCCTTATGCTCAGCTAAAAGACTCTCCTTTTTCTTTTTTAATTCCTCTAATTCATTTTTCTTTTGTTTTTGTAAAAACTTAGCTTCTTCTATTTGATGTACAACCTCTACAATTTTTATACGCATATCATCTAAGCTATCAGTTTTTTGTAAAAATCGATGTGTTCCATCATTACTTACAACAGCTGACAAAGATGCATTACTCGCCGTAAAATAAACTCGCCGTACAGTATCTGATAACGTACTCTTATATAAAACAACTTGATCATTAAGTGATGTAATTTGTGCATTATGCCGATCAATATCAGATTCTTTTTCTGCAATATCCCCAATCACTTCATCAATTGTTCGCTTCGTACTTCCTAATGATTGATTTACAACATTTAAATTCCCTTGTAGAGATGCTTTTTTTTGCTCTTCTTTTTTTACTTTTTTTTCATATTTTTCTTTTTTATCTTCATATTTCTCTTCCTTTTCTTCTAGCTCTTCCTTTTCTTCTTCTGTTATTTCATCCTCTGCAGAATCCTCAGCATACACAAAACTATTTTGTACTATTGCAGTACAAAAAAATATAAAAATTAATAAAAATATGCCAAATTGTTTACTATAGTTTTTATTTTTCATAACACATACATCATACCACATTTTGCATAATCAAAAAACCAGCCAACTAACTGACTGGTTTTTTAAAAATACTTTATAAGATGCTAATCTATTTATCCTCTTTTTTTTCTTCTTCAGACTCTGCACCATCAGCATCTTTTTCATCTTCTTTGCCTTCTTCATCTTCTTCAACATCTTTATCTGCAACACCTTCGATGCCAGAAACATCTGCATCAACTTCACTATCAAGTGCAGCCATTTCTTCTTCTGTCCTTGGTGCTATAGCAGAAGCAACAACGGCCTTTTCATCTAACACAATATATACTTTATCAGATACTGTAATATCAGATACTGCAATATTATCTTCAAATGTCGATAATTTTGTCAAATCAACCTCAATTTCATGTGGTAAATCAGCAGGTAATGCTCGTACAACCAGACTATCATTATTTTTTATCAAAGTTCCACCAAGTTCTTTTATAGCAGCTGCAATACCAACAAATACCAAAGGCACCTCAGCTTCAACTTCTTCTTTCATGTTTACTGCATAAAAATCAATATGTACAATATCATCTGAAACAGGTTCTGTTTGAAAATCATAAACAAGCACATTAACTGGTTTTGCACCATCTACAACAAGTTCCACAACTGTATTAGCTCCAGCCTGAGTAAATACATTTGAAAATTCATTTGCGTTTATCCACAAGCTCCCCGATTCAATACCATTACCATACATAACAGCAGCTATATTATCACCGGCCTCTTTACGCACAGCTTTTCCAGTAACTTCTCGTTTTTTTGCATCAAGTTTAATCGTCTTCATAATTTTATGGTAAAAATAGTTATTTAATAAAAAGTTATATTTGCTAAAGCATATCGCTTATGTATCCATCAAACGTACGCATGTAATCATGTACAGCAATAACATCATTATCTGATACAACATCAGACTCAAAAAATATTTTTGCTTCTGCAGGAGTTGTGTCAGTTAACACGCCCACAGTCATCATGCCACCTTCATTTTGTGAAACAAAAATCATTGCAGCTCCAGCACACTTTGTACATGAAATATGAACTATTGTCCGCTCTTCATCATACCCAAGAGGAACATAAGACAAACTATCACGCTGTGCACCGCACACCGGACATTTTTGTGGAATCACACGATTTTGTTCTCCTCTCTCTATGTCCATATAGACACCATAATAGTACAAAAAATAAAAAAAAGCAAGCCTTTGTTCATAAAAAAAATAAAACCCTTATATTACTAACAAATTTAATACGATTCAACGTAATTTTTCATTGTCACTTCTCTACGTAAATACACACTCATTACAATACCACAAGTAATTAATACACTGAGTAATGAACTACCGCCATAACTAATAAGTGGTAAAGGAATACCTGTTACAGGCATCACACCAATATTCATCCCAATATTCACCGTAAAATGAATGAAAAATAACACCATTACACCCACAACTAAAAAATATCCAAAAGCATCTCGTGAATGCCTTGCGATAAAATAAAATCTTGTAAAAATAACACCAAATAAACCAAAAAGTACTAGCGTCCCCAAAAATCCAACTGATTCTGCAATTGTTGCAAATATAAAGTCAGTATGTTTTTCAGGTAAAAAACTTAATTGTGATTGCGAACCATACCCAAAACCCTGCCCAACCATACCGCCATTACCTACAGCAATCATCGACTGAAGCACATTATACCCACTACCTTGTGGATCTAATTCTGGATTTAAAAAATTTACAATACGTGCCCGTTGATATGGAACAAAAAAACTCCAAGCAACTACAGAAAAAACAACTCCAATTAATACAAAAGATAATAAATACCGCTTTTTAAGTCCTGAAACAAAAATCATACCAAACCATATTCCAAACACTACAAGTGCAGAACCAAAATCTGGTTGCATTAAAATCAAAAAACCTACAACACTAACTAATCCAAACGAAACAACAATGGTTGTGATTTCACCGAGCTCTCCTCGTTTTTTAGAAATAAAATGTGCTAAAAAAATAATCATAAAAACCTTTACAATCTCAACAGGTTGAAATGATGCAAAACCCAAATCTATCCAACCTGATGTTCCACGAAGTGTTGTGCCAAAAACAAGTGTCGCTATCAATAAGCCAACTGAAAAAAAGTATAAAAAGGTGCTATATGCACGAAAGATATTGTAATCAATAAGTCCAAACAATACAAATATACCTATGCCAATTGATGCATATATAAGGTGTCTAATAAAAATTACGTTATTAATATTGTCTCCATAAAAAAACACACTCCAAAGTGCAACAATGCCAAAACCAACCAGTAAAAGTACTGTAAAAAATAAAATAAAATCAAATGCAAAAAACTTCCGTATCATATCCGTCTAATTTGGTATATTACCTATACTATTCCTAATTTAAATCTTGATAGTGACCACCAGGTAAAAATTTCTTCATAAAATTTAATGAATCAAACACATTTGACTCAGTTCGCATCTGCGCTGATTTAATCGTACCTGAAAATTCATGTGGCCAGACCAATTTAAATTCTCTCTGTGACTCTGCATCAAGTGTACGCACCTGTGTTTTATTCACTGCAATTGGTATTCCTCGCTCGTCCTCGAGAATAACATGAATGGTAACATTATGAAAATCGTAAGGACTTTCATTTGAAACAATTCCAAATGCCTCAGCATAATTTATCCCATTTTCCAATAAACCAAATCGTTGATTTTTTACAATGATTTGAGGGCTATCAAACTCTGTAAATTTAACCCAATCAACATCATTGATTGTAACACGTGCATTTGATGGTCGATTATCCGTCTCCATACCAACCTCAACAATATATTTTTGTTCATTTGGCAAAATAAAAGTCTTATTACTTCGCTCACTTATAACATTTTTATTACCATCTAAAATTTCAACAGTATAATACACCACCTCTCCACCATACAGTGCATTTGGATTATTAATATTAGCAACAACATCATATTTTCCATCACCGCCATAAACAACATGTGCATCCTCAACTATTAAATCCTTGCCAATTAATTCTACAAGACATGGCTCACACACACCACCACAATCAATTTCCTGCTCATTTTGATTTTGTTTACCATCAAAACACGTTGGGTTTGGTTTCATCAATATAACAATCATCCAAACAAATAATGCAAAAAGTATTACATAGATACAAATAATTAGAATACGTTTTTTATTTCTGTCCATAAAAATATTTTATTTAATACACAGTTATTATACATGAGAGTTACCTAAAATAAAAACCCTAATAATAATTCAATACTTAGGATTTTGATTTATTGAATTTGCATTATGTCAAAAAATTACAATGATACTTTTACATTATTACTATAAGTGCCACATTTACCGCCTTTATAAATGCATACACGAAAATAATATGTTTTATCTTCTTTTAAATCTTTCCAAATATATTTGCGTGTATCCCCATCAGATAAATATTTGTAATCATCTCCTGGATACATTGGATTTTTACTTTTTGACTTTACAACTTTAAATCCCTTAGGAGCACCTCCACCTGATATATCCCATTTTAATTTAACATTATCTCCATCTTCACTAGCACTAAGAGATACTTTACTTGCATATCCATCATCACTCTTGTCATCCTCATCATCTCCATCTGGAGTATCTACATACACGTCATTACTGTACATTCCACATTTACCATTTCCCAGGTAAGCACACACTCTGAAGTGATATTTTTTACCACTATCAATTTTCCATTTATAATCTCTTATATCTACCTCAGATAAATATTTATAATCATTTCCTGGATACACGGGATTTAATTCCTTTGATTTTACAACCTTAAAACCATTACTAGTATTTACATCAGAAACATCCCAATGCAATCTCACACCACTACTAGATTTTTCACCTGACAATATAATTGAACCTTCTGTATACTTTTTTTCATCTGCTTGTTTTTCTTCCTTGTCCGCCGTAGCTTTAGCGAAGGAGGATTTTTTCATTTCATCTTTGTAACCTTTTTCATCCGTGCTCCATGCAATAAATTCATCATCAAAATCTTTCTGCATTATTTCTGTTTTTACAATTTCATCACCTTTTATATTAGCCTTATTTCCTTCTTCAATATTATCAAATACTTCTTCACCATTTACACCTTTGATAGAAACAATACTTTCAACTACCATCACATCAATATCATCTCCATTATTTTCTACGCCAAATTCTGTACCAAGTGCTGTAACTATATAATCACCAGTCTTAACGAAATATTTTCGCTTATCATTCTTTGCAACTTTATTATATACAAATCCATTATTCATAGTAATTGCTATATTTTCATTTCGTCCATCAAATACAATGGTTGTATTTTCATCTAATCGCACAGCACTTCCATCTTCAAATGTAATAATTGCACGACTATCTGACAACGTTCTCACTTCATCACCTGTTTTGACAATATCACTTTTAGATGCACTAAACCACCCTGTATCTTTACCACTTCTTTTTTCAACACTTCCTTTTACATACTCAATTTGACCATTATACGTTATATTTTTAGCAACTTTAACATCAGGTACATTTGCCTGTTCAGCCACAGTTTCCATCTGAGATACATCTTTTTTAAAAGAAATAAATTCACTAGCAATCAATGCAATAGAGAAACCTACAACAAACACAATAAGTATTGTAACAAAAATCTTTCGTCCTTTATTTTCATAAAAATCTAACATGATTTTAATATGATTAACATATTAGATTGTTAGCATATTGATATTTTACTACTCAATAATATGCTAACTACTAAAATACTAATCTTTATTTTTGAGATGCTAGTAACGCACTTCTCACTGAACAGTTCATATCTCGCATATACAACGGCCTATCATCTACATTATAAATTCCTACAGCATCCTCAAATACCGTACGACGATTATGCGCGTACAAAACTCCTAGTGGAAATTTTTCTTCTTCTGCAGCTCTTGCAAATGCTGCAACTTTATCACTTACATCATAATCTTCTTCCATGTAATACGTGTGCTCTTTGAACCACTGATATGTATTAACCTTATTAAATACCACGCACGGTTGAAAAATATCAACCAAAGAAAAACCTTTGTGTTCTATGGCTTGCTTGAGTATTTTTTGCATTTCTTTTGGATCACCTGCATTTGCACGCGCTACAAACGGAGCATCAAGTGAAATTGCAAACGCAACAGGATTAATTGGTTCATCAATAACTCCTTGTGGTTGTGTCGGTGTCACAAGTCCTTCTTGTGATGTTGGCGCTGCTTGTCCTTTTGTGAGTCCATAAATCATATTGTCATGTACTATCACTGTAATATTTGGATTACGGCGAATTGTGTGGATGAGATGATTTCCACCTTCTCCATATACATCACCATCGCCACTTGTCACTATCACAGTTTGTTTTGGGTTTGATGCTTTAATTCCTGTCGCTACTGGAAGTGCTCTCCCATGCAAGCCATTAAAATAATTTGCTTTGAAATACTGTGGCAACTTTGCTGCCTGTCCTATACCAGACACGAGTGTTATATTTTTGGCTTCAATATCAATATCTTGCATAACTTTCTTCAAAGTCTGTAAAATAGGAAAATTTCCACATCCAGGACACCATTGATTTTCCACCTCTGGTGGAACATTGAAATCTTTTTTTGTTTGTGCTGCTGTTATCATAATTTGATGTATTAGTAATTAGTAAGTGAGATATTAGATCTGTTGTAATTTTTCTGTCAATTCTTCAACACTAAACAACTCACCATTCCATTTCAATATTCGCTTATCAATTTTTATCTCACATTCTTTTTCTAATAGATTTGCAAATTGTCCTGTTGCATTATTTTCTATTACAACAACTTTATCTGCTTTTGTAAGCATCTTTTTGACATTTTTATGTAGTGGATACACTTGTACAAATGATACAACACTTACTTCTTTATCCTCAAGATTTTCAACTGCTTCCGTAACTACATTACGATTTGAACCCCAACACACCACTAGTGTTTTTGCAGATTTTTTACCAATCACTTCTGGCTCAAGTGCAGACTCTTCTAATAATTTCTTCCTCTTAAAAAATCTTTTTTCCATCATTTGCATTCGCAGACCATCCATATCTTCTGTAATACGACCGCTCTCATCATGCTCATCACTATCAGCACATACAAGTCCATCACCATATCCCGGCACACTCCTAGGAGAAATACCATCATCCGTAATTGCATATCGTTTGTATTCTCTCTCTGATTCAACTAAATATTTCTGATATGGCAAAACTGCAAATTCTTCCTTATCTATAGTATATAGAGCATCCACAAAATATTGATCAATCAAAATAAAAGTTGGTACCTGATATTTGTCAGCAACATCAAGCGCATGTGCTGTTATTTCATATGCTTCTACAGGAGTACCTGGTGCATAAATTGCACGCACAAACTCACCGTGACCTGCATACAGTACCAAATTCAAATCTTCCTGTGCAGTTTTTGTCGGCAACCCAGTTGCTGGACCTGGACGCTGTGCTATATGAATTGTAATCGGAGTTTCTGTCATTGCTGCAAGTGACAGCGCTTCACACATAAGAGCAAATCCACCACCAGCAGTTGTCACAATTCCACGCGCTCCTGCATATGATGCACCAATTGTCATATTAATAGCTCCAATTTCATCTGTGGCCTGCTCCACTACTACACCACAATCTTTTCCATGTTGTGCCAAAAATGTCAAAAGTCCAGTAGACGGAGACATCGGATAAGAGGAGCAAAAATCTACACCTCCCGCAAGAGCACCAAACCCAACGGCATCAATTCCAGAAATAAATAAATCATCTTTTACATCTTCATCTGTTTCGAAAGAACAAGTAACGTCATTACTAAATGCAAAATGTTCTCCCATTTTATATCCCTTTTCCAAAGCTTCCTGATTTTTCTTGATAACCTCCTCACCCTTTTTAACAAAAAATGCACGTAGGTACTCCTTTGGCTGCTCTACATCTACACCCATTAATCCCAAGATTGCACCTGCAGCAACAGTATTTGCATAAAGTCTATTTCCAATTGCTTGTGCAATATTTATAAAGTCAACTTCCATTATACAATCAGAACAAAATCCATTATTCTTAAATCCTAAAAACATTGTGTCATCAGTAAATCGTTTTTTCACATGTTCATATCCATTGGGATCAAGTGGCACGAATAAATCAATACTTGATTTATAAGCATCCCGCTTTATACTAGAAACACGAATTGTCGTAGAATTCATCCCTCCACGCACACGTGACATGTACTCTTTAGTTGCAAAAACATGATATCCTTCTAACTTAAGCACATGCGTCAAAATATGTGACACACTCTGAATTCCTTGCCCAGCCTGTCCAGCTATAACAATAGAAAAATCATCTTTGATATGTTTTGACATAATATTTATATTATTTTTTATATTATACCTAGTATACCACTAACTAGTATTGTGTTCAAAAAAATAAAAACCACAACTTACTATTATAGTAAGTTGTGGTTAAATCCTATCACTTCTCTGCAGGAGCAATTGTAATTGTAGGAAGCTTTGCTTTGTCCGCATTTTGATACTCTAACAAATCAATTTCCTGGCGACGATGCACTCTCATTTGATATTTCACATCATGTGGTATTGTTGGCAGCACTTGTTCAATAATCGCACGTTTAGCTAAATTAATTGGACACTGCTTTAAATAAATAAATTTACTTATCACAATGAATTCCACATCGATTGTTGAATCTGAATGCCCTGAGCTAAAACTGGCATCAATATAATAATACTTGTCCATGCATGGATCTCCTTACTTTTCTTCTTCAATGAGTCACTGAATTATTTCTTGACCCTGAAGTATTTTGTCAATTTCTTGGTCAATCACAGCTTCATTTTCTGCAAGATATTTTATGATTGCTACCACCATAAGTGCAGAACTCTCCTGCACTTTTTTCATTACAGGCCGTTTGTACATTGCAGTCAACTCATCAATCTCCTCATCAGTGAACATTTCACTATACAAATCTACTGCAGCAACCAACGCATGTGATACATTAATTAAATGTATCTGTGTCATAATCTTATCACTGTATGCAGCAGAATTTTTTACTGAATCAGGGATTGCTCCAGACATAACCATTTGACTCAATGTTTCATTGATACCACACTCGTTAAAAAAATTCTGCACATTCTTTTTTGTGGCCATTGTTATTTTCTCCTTTATTAGTTCATTTTCACAATAAAAAATTATGTTAACCTAATTTTTCCATTATCATTCAAGTGCCCATAACGCTCGCAGATAAAGTGTCGCACTCCAGAGTTGTTCTGGTGCGCCATACCCTTTACCACTACGTGGATCATACCATTCGTAAAGCCCATCAAGCTGCTTCATTTTCTGAAACATCTCTCGTGCATACGCATGATATCCCATTTTTTCCAAAGCCATCACAGTAAATCCGACCACAAAAGGCCAGACAACTTCACCATCAGTTTCAGCAAAAACTTTTTGCTCACCCTCTGAATATGGATTATGAATGCACTTGATTGTCACACCACAATCTGTATCAACACTACTAAATTGCTGTGCAACAACTTCATATGCTTCCTCTGGAATCACATCATACAACACACCAAGTGCCAAACCTAGTGGATCTGGACGTATACCATCAGGTAGATAATCTACAAACACACCATCATGCACAAACTGTATCATAATTTGTCGTTTGAGATCATCAGCCTGATCAGCCTTACCCATCAAATGGTATGCTCTTGTCAACAATACATTGTTAGTAAGCAGTGGCTTGTCAGCAAGTTCTTTTTCCATTGTATCGCGCCAATCAGCGCCTACAGCTAAATCATTTACCATGTTATTTTGTTCTACATAGTTAATAGCACGTGAAGTTGCTTCTGGAAATTCATCAAACAAAGACCAATCATACGAAGAATTTGCATACTCATACATCGCGATAACAAACAAAATTTCCGAATCTTTGGTTCCTGGTGTCAAATTCCACAACTCACCTGCATCATACCGACCAACCATAAAAGAATTTGTACCACGCTCAGCAACCTTCTTTTCTCGCCACTTTTTCTCATCACTAAGAAAAAGAATTGGGATTTGACCATTATCACGCTGACGTTTACACAAATTTTGCAAATGTATGTGCACAATATCAAAATGCCCGAACCCCAACAAAAGAGGTGCAACTGCCAATGCTAAATCACGTGTCCAACACTGATACTTATATCTATCAGGTGACGCAAATACACCAACACCATGCTCAAGACATGCATCTACTATTCTTCGTGCCTGTACCATTTTTTTACCATTTTCATTTATCATTTTGTAAGCCTCCTTTTAGCTATACTAAAATTATTAAGTAACATATTATATTCAAAAACTGAACATTGTACTATATCATTTTTTGTCCAAATTAGCAACCTCA
>JAOZNB010000107.1 GCA_029933995.1 Candidatus Moraniibacteriota bacterium
TTTTTCTTTATTTTTTGTTGTTTGCATGGTATGGTTGATTTAATAGATAATAGTTTTGTTAAATATTTATGAGAAAAACACTAAGGAAGATTCGTAGCACATATCATAATGGATATGTGGTAATTGTTGCAGTTGCGATTGTTATGTTTTGGTACGGTATGTTTGGCTTACTTGAAACTTTTTTATTTCCGGACAATAGGGTTTTGAGTTATTTTGTGGCTTTAGGCATTGGACTTTTTGTGCTTTTTGTAAATGATTTTAAGCTTGATGAACTCGAATAGTATGAAATGCTAGTCACTTGTTTTATAAGTGGACAAATTAATATACTAATTTTACTAATTACTAATATACTAAGTTATGGCGTTACAAGTAGGTATCGTGGGTCTTCCTAATGTAGGAAAATCAACACTTTTTAAAGCACTAACAAATAATCCAGTGGATATAAATAATTATCCATTTTGTACAATTGAACCAAATGTAGGAGTTGTAGAAGTGCCAGATGAACGATTGGATAAATTAGCAAAAATGTCTCATACACAAAAGATTATTCCAACAGTAATTGAATTTTTGGATATTGCGGGATTAGTTGAAGGTGCTTCAAAAGGAGAGGGTTTAGGAAATAAGTTTTTGGCAAATATTCGTAGTGTTGATGCAATTGCACAAGTTGTGCGAGTTTTTGAAAATGGTGATATTACACATGTTCATGATAGTATTGATCCTGTCAGAGATATTGAAGTTATCGAAATGGAACTTATGCTTGCTGATATGTCTACAGTTGATAAGACTGTTGCGAGATTGGAAAAATTAGTGCGTAGTAATGATAAAGATGCAGTTGCTCAAATGGAAGTTGTGAAAAATGTGCAAGAAGCATTGGACGGTGGAAAATTAGCTAGCAGTGTTGAGATTGATATGACACATGAGCCGAGTAAGCAAATTGTGACAGAAATGAGTTTACTTACAATGAAACCAATCATATATATTTATAATGTGATAGATGTAAATGATAAGTTGAATGATGAGTTAGAGTCACGGCCACATGTGAAGCTAGATGTTAAGATTGAAGAGGAATTGATGGAAATGAGTATAGAAGATGCAAAGGAGCTTGGTATGGAGTCACACTTGAATGATTTAATTGTGGAGGCTTTTGATTTACTGGGACTTCAAACATTTCTAACAACAGGTGAAGTGGAAACACGTGCGTGGACAATTAAACAAGGTTCAACTGCACCAGAAGCAGGTGCTGCAATTCATAATGATTTTAAGGATTCATTTATAAGAGCTGACACTGTAAACTGGCAAAAACTTCTTGATGCAGGGAGCTGGAGTGCTGCACGTGATAGTGGTGTATTGCAAACAGTAGGAAAAGATTATATCATGCAAGACGGCGATGTAGTTGAATTTAAAGTTTAAACATTGTCAATATTGACAGTAAGATAAAATTCGGTACAATAGATGAAGTATTAGCACTCTTGTATTTAGATTGCTAATATACTACTTACTAATTACTAATATACTAAATTATATGGCAAAGCAAATAGAATTTGGAGCTGATGCTCGTAAAAAAGTTGTAGCAGGGATTGATATTGTAGCAAATGCAGTAAAGACTACGATTGGTCCAAAGGGACGAAATGTAGTTTTGGATAAAGGATTTGGTGCTCCAACTGTCACAAATGATGGTGTAGCAATTGCAAAAGAAATTGAACTTGAAGATAAATTTGAAAATATTGGTGCAGAGCTCATCAAGGAGGTTGCTGATAAGACAAATGATGCAGCAGGTGACGGAACTACAACTTCAACAATTATGATGCAGGCAATTGTAAATGAGGGATTGAAATTTGTGGAGACTGGAATTAATCCGGTAGGAATTCGCAAAGGACTAGAAGCTGCAAAAAATGATGTTGTAGCAGTTTTACAAAAAAATTCAAAACGTGTTGTATCAAAAGAAGAAATCGCGCAAGTAGCAACTATTAGTGCTGAAAATGCAGAGATGGGAGACATGATTGCAGATGTGATGAATCAGGTAGGTAAAGATGGTGTAATAACTGTAGAAGAATCACAAACAGTTGGACTTTCACATGATATTGTAGAAGGAATGCAATTTGATAAGGGATATGTGTCTCCGTATATGATTACAGATACAGATTCACGTAAAGCAGAAATAAAAGAGCCTGCAATTGTAATTACAGATAAAAAAATATCTGCAATTAGTGATATCTTACCATTACTAGAAAAGATTGCTCAGAGTGGAAAAAAGGATGTGGTTATAATTTGTGAAGATCTTGATGGTGAAGCTTTGGCAACATTAGTTGTGAATAAATTACGTGGAACAATGAATGTGCTTGCGATTAAGGCTCCTGAATTTGGTGATACTAGAAAAGATGTGTTGGATGATATTGCAATTGTAACTGGAGCAATTGTAATTGCAGAAGATAAAGGAATGACAATGGAGAATGTTGAGTTAGATGTGCTAGGTTCTGCTGCAAAAGTTGTGTCAACAAATGATAATACAACAATCGTAGATGGGCGTGGTACAAAAAAAGCAATTAAGGATCGTGCAGAGCAAGTTGCAAGACAGGCTGTGAATGAAGATTCAAGTTATGAACAAGAAAAATTACAAAAACGTGTTGCAAAATTAACTGGTGGTGTAGCTGTGATACGAGCAGGTGCTGCAACTGAAACTGAAATGGGTTATGTCCGTCATAAATTAGAGGATGCTCTCGCAGCAACTAAAGCTGCTGTTGAAGAGGGTGTTGTAGCTGGTGGTGGTACTGCACTTGTCAAAGCTGCTCAAGCTATCAGTATAGATGAAGATGCAAACAATGAATTTCGTGCTGGGTATAAAACATTACTTAATGCACTTTCTGCACCACTTATGCAAATTGCTGCAAATGCGGGTGAACGAGATGCTGCAGTTGTTCTCAATGCTGTTGTTGAAGGAAAGGGAAAGCGATTTGGATATAATGCACTTGAAGACATATATGAAGATGACATGATTAAATCTGGTATTATTGATCCGCTTAAAGTTACACGGACTGCAATCGAAAATGCCGTAAGTGTCGCATCAATGCTACTTACAACAGAAGTTGTCATAACTGATAAACCAAGTGAAAATGACGATGCTGGTGCTGGAGCTGCTATGGGTGGTATGGGCGGAGGCGTGCCAGGAATGGGTGGTATGATGTAATTGTCAAAAATACAAAGCAATATTAAAAAAATACGTACAACCTGTACGTATTTTTTATTTTGGTAAAAAAATAATGTGTGATATTCTAATAGAAAATAAATAAATAAAAAAAATAAAAAAAATCTAATTATATTTTCAATAGCATTTGTTGCTACGCTTTTTTGTTCACAATCAACTTTTGCTGTAGGAGATGGCTCCATAGACTCAACAGTAGAAATAAATGACACAACAACTACTGATGCTAGTAGTTATTACAAATAAAATCTTTACGACCTGTTACTATAAAATCATAGAACAAAAACAGTAGAGACGCGATTTATCGCGTCTTTAT
>JAOZNB010000031.1 GCA_029933995.1 Candidatus Moraniibacteriota bacterium
CTGCTACGTAATTTCCTGTTGTATGAGTTCCTAGAGTTATTAGATTGTTTAGAGAAGTTGCTCCTGTTCCTCCATTTGCTATTGGTAGAGTTCCTGTTATATTTGATGCATTTGTGTAATATGAGCCTTGTTGACCATCCAATAAATCAGCATTTAAATTAGTATTTAAAGTTGTTGATGTTACTGACAAAGGTGAGACTCCCGTTGCTAATGTTGACATGACTTGGTTATTTGTTCTTATGTTTCCTGCTACATCTAGTTTTACTCCTGGAGTTGTTGTTCCTATTCCTAAGTTACCTGCAAAATAGTTTTTTGCAGTAGTACTATTTTGATAAAGTCCGTATTTATTAACTACAGTTGCACTACCATCAAGATTATCTAAATAAATCGCATAAGAGTCATTTATTGTTCCCGTTGGATTTGTTGTATTTGATCCAACTCTACTCCAAATACCATATTGTTTATTTAAAGTACCTTGAAAATTTGAATCATTTGTAAAATTTTGAACACCTAGTCCAATCCTATATCCTGAATCTGTAACACCTGTACCAATTGGTAAATCATAAGCAACAACATCTACAACTTTATAATAATTTGTTCCATTGGTTGTAATAGTTGGATATGTTTCTCCTATATCTAATGTATTTCTTGATGAAGGACTTGCTGCTATTCCAATTGAATCATAGCTTGCATCCAAGCTAAACAGGTTTGAGACATTTGCACCTTCAATTCTAAAATCATAATTACCTCCATCTTCATTAAAAGTTGAAGACCCTCTAACATCTAAAAACGTACCTGGATTTGTTGTTCCTATACCTATGTGACCATTATTATCTATAACACCTTGAATTGCTCCACCACTGGAAACCGAACTTCCCCATTGTAAGTGATCATCCGTATTTGCAGTACCACCTTGTAACCACAATCCAACTCCATTATTATCTGGCTTTTCAATGTGAAGTTTTGCATTTGGACTTATTGTTCCTATCCCCACGTTTCCACCTATTGGATTTAATAGTAATGGTTCTGTACCAGAATTCCCACTACTACCTGGACTATTATCAAAACTTGCTTGTATCCAACCACCATATGGACCCATTGTGCTATCACCCACACCCATCTGAAGACGCACATTAGCACCAGTTCCATTAATCAACATTCCTGCAGTAGTCGACTCATCTTCAAGTGATATAGTATTTGATGTAGCTTGTGCAACAGTAAATTTTGCTTCTGGATTTATAGTTCCTATTCCTACATTTCCTGAATTTATTATAAAATCTCCATCAGATTGAATAACTAAATCTTTTGCTGTTCCTGGAGATGTTCTTGAAATAAATAAATCATCACCACCTGTTGTAACTCCTAGATAAGCACTCTCAACTCCATCAGAAACTGTTATGTATCCAGTAGTATCACTAGAAACAAACTGAGCCACTTCATTAGCTACACCAGAATTAACAGACAATCTAATTCCCGGACTTGTTGTTCCTATTCCCACATTTCCTCCAGCTCTACTTATATCTCCACCTGATTGAGTCCATACTCCTGCTGATGTAAGTGAATCCCAACTTGTTCCGTCATATCCTTCCAAATCTAAACTTGTTCCATTCCATCTGACCATACCTGCAATTGGATTTGCTGCATCGCCAAATACCGCTGCTTTATTAAATTTAAAAGCTTCATTTGTTTCATCGTAGCTTATTATTCCTTCATTAGTTAAACTCGCTCCTATATGAAGTGAATCTGAACTTAGGAATAAATCTTTCCACCTTAGACCATCTGTTCCTAAATCACTATATTCATCTTGTTCTGGTACTATATCTCCATCTACTTGAAGTTTGTGGTCTGGGGAATCTGTTCCTATTCCTACGTTACCTAAATAATCAATTGTCATTTGCTCAAAAATAGTTGTTTGAGCTGAATCTGTCTTAGTTCCAAAAATTAGAGAATCACCATCATCACGAGTGATATAAGCAATATTACTTCGTTGTTCCAAAGCAATAAATGCTCCAATGGAATTATCTGCCACAGTCAATTGTGGTGAATTATTTGCAACCACTAAATTTCCACCGTATGTAGCAGGTAGACTTGTTCCTATTCCAACTTCACCACTTCCCTTTAAGGTTAAAATATCATCACTTAATACAGACCTAAAACCCAATAAATCATTAGATGTTACCGCATCCAAATCTGTTTCAATAGTAAACCTATTTGAATCATCTGAAGCAGCAAAAATTAATCTAGCCTCATCAGTCATTTCTGCACCACCTATTTCAAGTTTTCCACTAGAATTAACTACTCCTATTCCTACATTTCCATTTTCATCAATACGCATTCTTTCAGTGGCTGTAATGGAACCTACTGGTGTTGTACTAAAAGTCATGATACCTGGACTACTTGTAGATGTTGTGTCTCCTACTCCAGATATAATAATCCTAGCCATATTTTGCCAATCACCGTTTTCATCCATTCCTTTAGTTAGCCATGCACCTGCCCATCCAGATCCAGTTCTTTGTGCTGGTGAACCCATTGTTCCTCCTGCACTATATGTACGCATTTGTCCTGATCCCCCATAACGAGCTGCCACTATATTAACATCACCATTTCCTGCAACAAATAACATTTCTTCTGGATTTATAGTTCCTATCCCGACTCTTCCATTAGCACTATCAACATGTAAGTTATTTGTATTTACAGTAAAATCTGATGAAACTGTTACGTCACCATTTGTGTTTGTTGCAACTATATGTGCATCAGTTCCATCCTCTTTTGATTCTAATCCATTAAGTCTATGAGAATTAAGTGCAAATCCTGTAGGAGTTATTTTTCTTCTTGGAGACATTGAATCTGATGGAGTTGTTGTGTCATCACTTACTTTTATGTCTAGATAATAGCTATCATTAAAAGTTATATTATCTAATGAATTATCTGGACTTTCTCCTAGAGTTGTTGAGAAAATTCCATTTGTTATTGTAACTGTTTTGTGTGTTGGTGTTGTACAGTCTCCTCTACTAGTCCATACACAGTTTGCTACATTTGTACTTGTTGGATCATCGTATATTGATAGTATAAATCTATAATCTCCATCATCTACTGATACATTACTGGTATCTGTTAGTTTTCCATGATATGTTAATTCATTGTCTGGAGCTGCTGTTACGTTTAAAGTTAAAATTGAGAATGTAAAAATCAATAAAATAGATAGAAATGTTATCATTCCACCTTTATATCTTGATATGATATTTGAAAAATTATGTTTAATTTGTTTAAACATCACCCTTTTGTTATTATTGTATTTTTTATTTTCTTCCTGCTTCTGTTAAATACTGTTTGTTTATTATAGCATGAATTTTTGGTTTTGTGCTAATTTTTTGTTGTGAATAAATTTTTTATTACTTAATTGTATTTTTTTGATAAAAATTGTAAATTATATCAAGATAATAGACTTCTTTAAAAACTTATTTATGTGTCATTTCGACTATGGAAGAGCAAGGTGAATAAATCTCTAAACTTATAACTTTATCATACCATAATATAGCGTTAGAATTTCTCAACTTTATTACTGATATATTCATTCCTCACTAAAACTAAGGTAGGACACAGTCAAAATTACAATTTTTTAAAGGTTTTTTAAAAGGTCTACTGTCTAACAAAATAAATAAGATTAACCCATATTAGTTAATCTTATTTATAGATTTATATTCTTCGCACTTAGAACAATTTCAAAACATCTTTCACTGTTATAAAAATCATAAGAGCAATCAATGCAATAAAAAATACCGTGTGTGTCATATTTTCTACTTTTTGATTTACAGGCTTTCCTTTAATTGCTTCAATCATAAGAAATATGATACGTCCGCCATCAAGTGCTGGAATTGGTAAAATATTTATAATAGCTAAATTAACACTAAGAATTGCCGCAAATTGTAAAAGGTATACGAAACCTAAATCCCTCATTTGTTGTGTCATCATAGCAATTCCAACTGGACCAGCAACCTCTGCACTCACACCTTGACCAGTAAAAATACCTGAAATTAACGCCCAAAATGCACTCAAAATCATTATCGTCAATCCTATGACACGCATCAAACTTTCCCATATTGCCTCATACCATGGATACCTCACAATCACTGTTTCCATCATTGAAATTCCCAGTGCTCCTTGACCATCTTCTACATCAGTACGTGGTACACCACTTACAACGACTTGTTCTTTTCCGCGAGTAATATATACATCAACTTCTTCACCTTGATACATTAAAATTGTACTTTTTAATTGATCTGCTGTTTCAATTTCAGTACATGTTCCACTACTACATACCTTATCAACACTGTCCCCAACTTTCAATCCAATTTCTTCTGCTGGAGATGGACTTTCCACTTCAACAATTTGCACCCCTACACTACTAACGACTTTAGATTGATCTGCAACGCTATCCTTTGGTTCTGGAGCACCAATCATCAAAACAATAGTAATAAGTACCCACGCAAGAATAAAGTTCATTGTAACACCTGCAACTAACACCTTAAATCGCGCCCACTTCGTTTGTACAGCAAAACTATCTGGGTCTTTAGACATTTTTACAAATGCTTTATCTTCTTCTGATAACTTATCCATTTCAACATCTTCCTCATTTATAGGACTTTCACCTTTAATCCTCACAAAACCTCCAAGCGGAATCAAATTAATTGAATATAAAGTATTATCACCATAATATTCTTCAGTTCCCCATACTTTTCGCCACTTACCTGTTTTTGCATCCTTGACCACACCAAAAATTCTAGGGGGAAACCCAAACCCAAATTCATGAGATGTGATGCCATTTCTTTTTGCTGTCAAAAAATGTCCCAATTCATGTACAAAAATTAGTATCCCTAGAATAAGACCAAATATCAATATTGTTATGAACATATACTTTATAAATAATAAAAAAATACTTCGCTTCTAAAACACTTGATACAAAAACATATCGAGTATCCTCAACTTCTATATTGTCATTATATCTGTTTCTTTTTTTGAACGTAAATCCTCAATTTTTTGATTATATTTATCAACAACCTCTTGCAGAAAATCTTTTCCTACAAACTTTTCATCTTCTGTCATATCACCAGACTTCTCTGTTTGTTGAATTTCTTTCCAAACATCCTCACGCACTGTACGCACACCCACACGCGCATCTTCTGCTTTTTGACCAAGTATTTTCACTAATTCAACTCTATTTTCTTCTGTCATTGGAGAAAATGTCAATCTAACAGCAATTCCATCATTTGAAATAGTCGCTCCCAAATCAGCAACTTTAATAGATTGCTCCATCGCTTCAAGATTTGATTTATCCCATGGCTGTATCAATAGCTGTCGTGCCTCTGGCACAGAAATATTTGCAATCTGTTTAATTGGTGTTGGTGTGCCATAACAGTCCACTACCATACCTTCCACAACCGCAGGATTTGCACGTCCTGTACGCAATTTCATAATTTCTTTTTCTAAATGCTTAATAACATTATCCATACTTTCCTTGTGCATTTCTACAATATCTCTATACATAACTACAAATGTAATAATTTAATTATTTTACTTTCTTTAACCCTAGATAAACTACCGAACTACTTATTGGATCGTGTTCAATAACATCAACAATACGATTGCTTGTTGTATCTGTAATTGCCCAACTATCTGCTATGCTCGTATATACAGCCTTTGCTGCAGCATACACCAATTGATTTACATTGTGTGGATTTATATCAATTGCATGAATTGGTATGCCTATAGTACTTGCAATAACATCAATCGCAACCCATGACTGCCCATAATTATCCGATTTGAACACACCCTTATCCGTACCAACCACTATTACACCAGAAACTGAAGGGCTAACTGTCATAGAATTCAACGTACCATCATAAAATTCTTCAGTTTCACTATCGCGTTCCATATCACGAATACTCTCAAAAGTCACACCATCATCACGTGATTTTACAATATCATACCCATCAACAAGTGCATATAAGGTATTTACATCACCAGCATCAATTAATAATTCATTAACACTCTTTTTTGCGTGATATAAATTTTCCCATGTCTTACCACTGTTCATTGTACGTGCAATTGTTCCTCCACTTGTACCAATGTATACCATATCACCATTAACTGGCGATACAACCATTGCTGTAATATTTGTGCCATCTGTAGGCTCTACATATACACGTTCCCAAGTTTTTCCGCTATCAGCACTTTTCAAAACACTGCCACGTTTTTCAAACATTCCACTTGCATATAGCGTTTGTGTATTAAATGCATTAATTATAATATTTGTTATATTTGATAATCTACTAGATATAGGTTGCCACGATTCCGCGCCATCAGTACTTACAAAAATATCATCACGCTCAGTTCCTACATATACAATGTTATTATCAGACGGATCAATTGCAATTGATAATACATCACTGCGTGATAAAGATCGCTTCTCGTCAATTACATTCTTTGGCTCAAAAGTGCGCCCACTGTCCACACTCTTGAATACACCACCTGTTGATGCACCTGAGCCTGCACCAGTAGCACAACCCCCAAATATAAAAACTGTTGTAAATAAAATTGTTATTAAGATATATTTCATATACAATTAATAATACAACAAAAAATAAAAAAAGGCTACTATTGACATGTACTACTTTTTTTTGTACAATCAATACTGTTATAAATTTACAAAAGAAATTTGGGTGTATAGCTCAGTTGGTAGAGCAACGGCCTTTTAAGCCGACGGTCGGGGGTTCAAATCCCTCTACACCCACATTATCAATAAAACAGTCTATCTGCAGAATATAGACTGTTTTTCTTTTATTTTTATACAACTTTTATGACAACATGCCCTATTATTCTTGATTTGTAGTATAATATATATTATACTATTCAATCAGCCTTAATAAATACAATTACAATACTATGAAAACACCTATCTCACGTAAAATCTTTTTTTGGTCATTATTTGTCTCATATTTTATTATTACGGGAATAGTTTTGTTTTTTGTTTTTGGCTATCGCCATGACTTTGGACAAAAGGTTTTTGTTCATACAGGATCACTTACAATAAAAGCAAATCCCAAAAATGTCTCTATCACATTAAATGGCAAAGAACCCAAATCAAGGCTTGTAAATGTAATCAATGATTCCTACTTTATAACAGGATTACGTCCACGATTATACAATTTATCAGTAACTACCGATGAATTTAAAACATGGGCAAAAGATATAAATATCCACAGCGGCATTTCTACTGAATTTTGGAATATTCTATTGTTACGTCAAAATTACGAACGCACAAATTTTAATATATCTAATATAGATAAATTTTTTCCAGCTCCTGCTGAAAATATTTTTGCTGCCACACGACAGATGGGCAAAACTTTTACCGTACATATCTTTGATACAAAAAAAGATACTTCAATAAATACTTTTATATTTCCCCAAACAACCTTTACACAAAACGAATATGAAAATATTGAATGGTCCCCTACTAGTAAAGAATTAATTATCCCAATTATTCACACAAAAGAAAATTCAACCCAAAAAGATTATTCCATTAATTATTTAAAAACAAATCAATCATATTTATTATCTGATTTTATAAAATACGACAATTTACGTTTAGTTCGTTGGGATCCCCAAGAAAAAAATACACTTTATTTCATATATAAAGACGGACTTTTTCGTACAGAATTAACATTTGATGAAGAACAATTAAAACCTGTAAAAATTGTTAATGATGTATTTGCTTATGATTTCGCAGATGACGGACTTTACATATTAAATACATCTGGAGAAATTTTGTATGGTGGAAATAAACAAGGCAAAGACTTAAAATTAATGAATTCCTTTGACATAAACCAAAATCACAATGATTATAGATTAATTGCATATGATAACCACAGACTAATTGTTATTGATAATGACAGTGGCGATTTATTTTTATATAATAAAAGTGATAAAAATATTCATAATAAAAAATTAAGTACAAATATTACCGGTGCACATTTTTCAGATGATGGAAAAAAACTTCTTTTTCATTCACCTTTTGAAATCTTTATATATTTTACACGAGATTGGAACACACAACCTGTGCGTAATGAAGATCAAATGCAATCAATTATTAGATTTTCACAAATACTTGAAAATATCCATTTTGCAAAAGATTATGAACACATAATTTACACTGCAGGAAACGACGTTAAGATTACTGAACTGGACTATCGAGGTACTCGCATTACAGATACAATTATATCCCTAGACGAAGAAAAAAGCACTCTCATAAACAAGCACAAAATGAATAAATTATTCTTTATAGATTCAACTCAAAATACAAATCGACTATTACAATCAATTGAATTTCCTGAAAAAGAAACATTCTTCTAAAAAGTACACCACATTATTTATAAATAGTGTGATGTACTTTATTTGTGGGCGATCGGGGATTTGAACCTCGGACCTCGTCATTATCAGTGACGCGCTCTAACCAACTGAGCTAATCGCCCTTATTATATAAAAGAAATACATGTAATATCTTATTTTGGTGCTTGCACCGCATAACTATTGCAATAGCAATAGTGAAGTGGTGGACCAGACAGGACTTGAACCCGCTACCTCCTCAGTGCAAGTGAGGCGCTCTACCAGATGAGCTACTGGCCCAGATATTAACATTAGTCAAAAATCAATGTCACGAAATCTATTGTAACAAAAATCTAAAAATAATGCAACCCTCTACAAAGACTCTACAACTCTCTTAAATTGATTACCTCTATCAAATTCATTTGCAAAAATTCCAAAACTTGCAGCTCCTGGAGACAGCAGCACAACATCACCAGACCGTGCACCCATTGATGCAATTTCAACAGCTTTATCCATTGCATCTACAATCTCAAATGACATTTTTTCATCACCGTGATCAAGCTCTTTTTTAATCAAACGAATAATTTTATCTGTTGCCGTTCCCTTTATAAAAACAACACCCTTAACATTATGTACAATTGATTTTGCAAATTCAGTATATGATAAATTTTTATCAACACCACCCGCAATCAGAATAATTGACTCATCAAATGATTTCAGCGCAGCACAAGCTGAATGTGGATTTGTTGCTGCTGTATCATTGAAATATTTTACACCTTTTTTTTCTGCAACAAATTCAAGTCGATGTGCGACTCCACGAAAACTTTTCACAGCAGCTATAATCTTTTTATTTGAAATACCATATGCTACTGTTGCACCAATTGCACACATAACATTATTAACGTTATGTAATCCTCGCAATGGCAAATCAGTTACAAACATTGCACATTCAATATCAATTCCGTTATTAATAAAAATTTCTCCATCCTCACAAAAAATACTTCGCCCACTTGATATATGCTCATTATTAGCCACTGCAATCACATTACCCACTGCCTGACAACACAACTCACGTACAGTATCATCATCTCTATTACAGACAAACCAATCATTCGGTTTTTGATGAATAAAAATATTTTTCTTATCTGTAAGATATTCATCCATTGTACGATAATAGTTCATGTGATCTGGAAAAAAATTTGTAAACACTCCAATTTGTGGACTACTTTTAGCATTTGTTAGTCCTGACAATCGCCAACTGGATAGCTCAAAAACAACAACTGAGTTTTTCTTTAATATTTTCAATCTATCTAGTACAGGCATTTGACCAATTCCAATCTTTATTGGATTTTTTCCAGACTTTTTCAGTATGTGATAAATTAAATGAGATGTAGTAGTTTTTCCTTTTGTT
Source organism: Candidatus Moraniibacteriota bacterium (assembly GCA_029933995.1). Classification (GTDB taxonomy): domain Bacteria; phylum Patescibacteriota; class Minisyncoccia; order Moranbacterales. The sequence goes on from JAOZNB010000031.1 coordinate 9,794, forward strand.
CCTGTTATCCCAATAATTAAATTTTTACACAATTTAAAAAACAAGCTTGAATCAACTTCAACAGGAATATTGTTACTAAGTGCAAGTTTTATATGTTTATTTGTCCAGGGTGCTTGAGGGGTCTTTATTACCATATCAACTTTTGTAAAATCCTCTTGTCTATGCTGTCCTAGGACATACTCAATATTTTTTAAATCCTTTAATTGCTCCAAGGAATGTGATAGTTCTTTTTTACTTTTTATATCTGTTGCAATGACTTTTGCACCATTTTCCACCAAAAAACGAATAGTGCCTACACCACCACCTTGTAATCCAATTCCAAAAACCGTTACTCGTTTTCCTTTGAACCACTTAATATCCATACAATTTACCCCTTAATAATAAGTCCTGAACGTACCCCTATATATTTACCATACTTTACTACAACTTGTCCATTAATAATTAGACTTTTTACTCCCGTTGCATACTTGTATGGCTGTTCAACAGTTGAATTATCTTTAAAATTTTTCTCCTCAAAAATAACAATATCAGCTAACATGCCAGTTTTTATCACTCCCCTATTATCAATACCTAACTCTCTTGCAACTTTTCCTGTTGATTTATGTACTGCATCTTCAAGACTTATAACATCATCTCTGCCAACACTTTGAGAAAATATCTTTGCAAATGCACCAAATGATCGTGGGTGTTCCATACAATTATTACGCTTTTGAATAGTGTAACCAACACCATTTGACGATATAACAGAATTTTTACTTTTTAAACATCGCACAATATTTTCTTTACTAACACTTTCTAAAAATACATTTACTTGACCATCTGACGCAAGCAAAACATCTATAACAGCATCATTTACTGATGTATTTTGCACACGTGCGATTTGTGCAAATGTTTTTCCACAAAAATAATCTGAACGCATAGTATGTGCAACTGTTGCTCGTGATAAATCAATACCGCTATCCATATCAGAAACAATCCGTTTTCTCAAATCCTTATTATGCAATCGTTCCAATAGCATTCTCCGACCACCATCGCTCACCCAGTCTGGTAACAATGTATACAATACAGTTGTTGAAAATGTATATGGATATACATCAAATGTTATATTCCTTTTTTCAAGCTTACTAATAACATCTTTCATATCTGACCAATGTTTTTTTGAAGTGGATTTTAAATGAGAAATATGGATTTGAGCTCCAGACTCTTTTTGAATATCTAAGATTTCATCAATGGACTCCAACAAGCCTTCTCCTTCATCCCTTAAATGTGCTACATACAATTTTTTATTTTTTGCAACAATTTTTGCAACATCAATTAATTCATCAATTTTAATATTCCTTTCATGAGAATAAATTAATCCTGTTGATACACCTAACGCCCCCTGTTTCAAACTTTCTGTAATATGTATTTCAATTGATTTTTTTTCGTCTCTCGTTAATTCACGATCCATATCACCTACAATACCTCTACGCAAAGTTCCATAACCCACAAAAGTACCAAAGTTCACAGATAATTTATGTTCTCCTACAACCGAAAAGAAATCGCTAACCGTTTGCCAATTAATATTTACTCCACCAACATCAACCCACTTACGCATGGAATTAAGCATATCCTCATTATAAATAGGTGCTAGCGATGAACCTGAATTACCACCAATAATTGTTGTAATCCCTTGATGTAATAAACTTTCTAATTGAGGATCTTTAAATAAACGCCACCGTGTATCTGATCTGTTGGAAATATCAATAAAACCTGGAGCAACAATTAAATCTTTTGCATCTATAATCTCCTGAGCATTGTCACCAGACAAATCACCCACTTCTGTTATAATACCATCACTAATAGCAATATCAGATTGGTACTTATCTTCACCTGTTCCATCAACAACTGTTCCATTTTTAATTAAAATATCATGCATATTTTTGTATTTTTAGTATTATTAAAATGAAATGTAAAAAAAGAAACTCCATAAATTTGTAAGCAGTATACGAAAAGGAATTGCAAAAATAGGTATCATCAGCAATGCTAAAATTAGGAAAAATCCCCACCTCTCAAGAAACATCTGTATTTGTGGTTTTACTCGAAATATTGTAAAAATTAATTTTGACCCATCTAGTGGTGGTATTGGCATTAAATTAAAAGCACCTAACAAAACATTCCAAAAAATAATCATAGCAAAAATAGTATATATAATTGCTAGTGGTGAACCTACAACCACAGGAACAAGAGAATCCCAATTAGCTCCCATCAAATGATTCACTATTGTATTTTTTTGTACAATAGGAATATTTATCATAGATGCACCAATAGCCGCCAATAATGCTAAAATAAAATTTGTAATTGGACCAGCAAATGCAACTATTACAGAACCCCATTTGTGCCAACGTAAGTTATGTGGATTATACGGAACTGGCTTTGCCCAACCAAATGCAAAACCCGTCATCAAAATCATAATGATTGGTAATACAATTGACCCCATTAGATCAATATGACGTATTGGCTCAAGCGATAACCTTCCAGCATACTTTGCAGTTTTATCACCAAGCCAAAGTGCAGCAACACCATGAGAAACTTCATGGAAAATAATACTATAAATCAATGTTACCAAATAGAAAGCTATAAGAATTACCTGTTCCATAAATAAAAAATATAAATAATACAACTCCTATTATATAACATATTTAAAATATTGATAAGGGGTAGTCAAAAGAGCTAGTCAAAAGAAAACACTTAACCAACATGTAGAAAAATAAAAACCGCCAGTAGACATATTAGTCTTTATCAAAACTGGCGGTTTAGTATGAACACTCTTCCATCTGTTTCTCCTTTTCTATCTAAACTACTTTTTATCTCTTTTTTCTGATATTACATCAAAATCCTTACAATATTCCATTACAAGTTCTTCTCTTTGTCCAGGCGTTAACCTAAAATAAATTGGAGATAAACTCAAAATTTCTATTGCCTCTAATTTTGTCATGATATTTTCTCCTTTATGACATTTAAAGAACTGTTACATTTGTAAATAAAAAAATAAAAAAAGATAATTTTTACACACAAAAATTACCTTTTACTTTCAAACAATATTCATGAGAAAGTATGCTTTTATAAAAATTATTACATTGTTTTTTATTTTTATTTTTCATTTCATTATTTATACGACTCCACCATATCATGATTTTGACAAAATGTCAAAATCATTTAACCCAAGTTCAAGGATTAGTTACAACACCTAATTGAGACATTTTATCAAGAGCCTGGCGTTACGTTATCTTCTTGAATATATCAAACCTCTTTACGTACCTTTGTAAGTTCGATTGGCTCTGTGAACTCCATATTTTCTGCTACTACGTCCATTTTTTTGTGAACTGCACCTTTATCTACAAAATAATCAACAACTTCGCGAACTTTATATTCAGGTGCACTTGCACCAGCA
>JAOZNB010000108.1 GCA_029933995.1 Candidatus Moraniibacteriota bacterium
TTTTTTGCTACAAATCGTGTCTCTGGAGGGAATTTGAAAACAATAGGAGCTGATAGTGTAGAAATAATGAAATTAGGAGAAAATAATACAGTGGAATTTAAATCAACTCTTAGAATAAATCTACATACAGATGAAAAAGATAAAAGAATAGAACATGCGGTATTAAAAACAATTTGTGCATTTCTTAATACTGAAGGTGGAATATTGTTTGTAGGAGTTGATGACGGTGGGGAATTACTAGGATTGGATAATGATAATTTTGCAAATAATGATAAATTTCAATTACATTTTACAAATTTATTTAATCAACATATAGGAGAACAATTTGCTAGTTTGGTACAAGCTGAAATAGTAAATATGGATGATAAACAAGTTTTTAGAATAGATTGCTTTAGTTCTGAAACGCCAATATTTTTGAAAGAAGGACAAAAAGAAGAATTTTTCATAAGAGCAGGAGCAGCAACACAAGAATTGCAGGGAAGTAAGCTTATGGAATATATTGGAAAAAATTTTTAAGTTTTATCGTATATGATCAAGATACAATCTAGGGTCGACCCTAAATTGTATCTTTTTGATATGAAAAATGTTATAAAATTAATGACCCCTTTAATGACCACATTAAAGATACATTTTAAAAAATATATTTAATTTACTATAAAAAAAAGAGCATGTGGTGCAACACATGCTCAGGATCATTGTTTAATGCTCAGCGGACCCTCGAGTAAGGGAATTTGATCTGGGTTCTCTGGTCTTTAAATGGAATTTGATTTAATCTCATAAATTCAATCAAAATAACCATAAAAGATTATTAGTGGAATTGCTGTGGTCCTTTTTTTGAACCGACACCCATTCGGAACAATCCGTAATTCTGCACAAGATTGTTAGAAGCCGTCCTAGTCTATTTGACGATCGCGTATGACAGTAACACTTCCTAACCAACCAAAAGGGCGATGGTCACTATTCTTTTGTCATTGACGCCTTTGCTGAGAGACACATGGAAAACCATGTACTAACTCGATATTTCTAATTGCACTAAGCAACCTTCTTTCAGATCTCAAGTTATTTAACTTTTGACCTAGATTTTGATGAAAGAACTTCATTGAACAATGATTAATCAATATAGCATAAAGTATTAATTTTGTCTAGCAGGGGACTGTGAGAAGTATTATTTATCATGAAATGTCGTAGAGTGACATGTATGGACAAGCTCCAATCTAGGGTCGACCCTAGATTGGAGCTTTGTGGTAATATTAAAAGTAGTGATAGCACAGTGTTCTGTCAGTACATTTAGTGTATAGTAAAAAAAAGAAAAAACCACCAGCAACATTTATATGTTACTAGTGGTTTTGTGAATGTTGAATTTTATTACTTTGTAGACAATCAATTATATGTCATGTTTACAAGGTCAAATTCGTCACCGGGGAACACCAGTATTTGGATAAGATGATTATCTGTATCCGTTTTTAAGGCTTCTTCCGGACTAATTTTGTGGCGCTGTTTTCCTTTGTCCTTATAAATTGAAAGATTGAATTGTTTTGCCAATGAAATGGCAGTTTCAAATGACACATAATCAACTAAACACTTTCTTTTGCCAATAGCAAAACGAAGTTGATCGCTAGATATGGTTAGTAAATTGCTACTTGCAAGTTCAAATAAACCATTAGCGCATTTAACTGCCACCAGTAAGGGCTTAGCATCTTCTGTTAAATTCAATTGAGCAATTAACTCATTTTGAAAGTAACCAGAATGAATATTGCCATGACCGTCCTCGCCATTTGCTGTTCCACTTCCATAGAAAAATGTGATAGAAGTAACTTCATCGGCACTTGCGAGTTTTCCAGTGTCAACAAGCCAGTTTATCAAATCTTGTTTGATGGTTGGCCATTCATTACTTAATATTCTGGAAATTTCTGATGGGGTTTTTCCACTAAAACTGTCCAAAATAAGTTCATGCTGAGCGCTTATTTGGTGGATAGGTGTTAAGTCGTTCACAATATTTTGCTTTCCATTATATTGTCTATGCAAATAATCAAGCCTTAGAATTACAATTGTGAAAGGAATTAAGAAGAACAGGGCAATTACAATTTTCTTTTTCATAGGGCCTCCTTGAGGCATTGAGTTGTTATAGAACTTTTCTAAAATTTACCGCACTAGGTACGATGTTTAAATGTAGCACATATTCAGGTATTTGTCAAGGGCTTATGTGGGATATTTACTTGACAATAGCGTTATAAAATGGTATTATTATTTATTAATGGAATAATTGAAGAAAAGTCCTCCCCGCCTTTTTTAAAGGAGGGGATTGAGGGGTGGTTTGTGGGATGCATTTGAATAATGTTGCAAAAACCCCCTCTGTCCTTCGGACATCTCCCCCTTAAAAAGGTGGAGAGGAAACAGTTACTCACTAAAATACTAATTACTAAACTATATTAGAAATTTATAAATCTATGAAAAAATTTATAATGCCGACAATTGCTTTTTTTGTGACTTTTGCTATAGTCTTTTCACTTTTTGGTGGATTGTTTAGTCGTGTGACTCAGACTATTATGCCAGTTACTACGGAGAATTTACCTCAAAAAGATGAGGATGATTTTGGTGTGCCAAGTGAATGGTTGTCTAAATATAATGTAACTCTTGATAATTTTATAGATGCAGAGCTTGATATTGATAATGATGGACTTACTCTTTTGCAAGAATATGAATATCATACAGATCCTACAAAATCTGATACAGATGGGGATGGATATGCAGATGGTACAGAAGTTGCAAATGGGTATTCACCTAGCGGTGAAGGACTTATGGATACAAATAAAAATGATATACCAGATAAATGGGAAAAAGATAATATAGGGACATTAGTTTCTGACAAATTTGATGATGCTGATGGAGATGGACTTGGCATTTATGATGAATATATTTTTGATACAAATCCTCAAAAAGCTGATAGTGATAGTGATGGGTATAATGATGGAGATGAAATAAACAATGGATATGATCCAAGTGCTCCTGGCGATGTTCGGCCCAGTGTTATTGTAGAAATAGATAAAATAAATGTAGAAGTACCTGTCGTGTTGTCTAATGATGCTACAGAAGCAAGTTTGCAAGAAGATTTGAATAATGGTGTAGTGCATTATCCAGGCATGGCAATGCCGGGTCAAAGAGGTAATATGTATATAGCAGGACATAGTAGTAATTATGTTTGGTCAAAAGGTGCTTACAATAATGTATTCAAAAATTTAAATGATTTGACCAATGGTGATGAAATAATCATTAGAATAAAGCAGCAAAATGGAAATGAGATGAAATATAAATATGTGATAAGTCTAAAGGAAGAGGTTGCACCAGATGATAGTCGTATTTTTGCAAATACACAATCACAAGAATTAACACTTACAACATGTTGGCCGCTTGGTACAAATGCTCGTAGAATTATGGTGAAGGCACAACTTGAAGAAGTATAAATATGAAAATAAAATAAATAGAAAAGATGAGC
>JAOZNB010000109.1 GCA_029933995.1 Candidatus Moraniibacteriota bacterium
CGTTCTTGAAGAAATAAACATTTCTGGAATGACACTTAAAAAATATCTAAAGATTATAAAAAAAATGCAGGAAAGGATTTTAAGAGATGAATAATAAAATATTAGATATTAAACTAATATAAAAAAATAAATAAGTTACTAGGCTTTCGTAGGTGTAACCTGTGGGATAGAAGTCACCAGCATCGCTGGTGGTCTTCACTAAGCCTAATATATGTTAAATGATTAATTGCGAATAATTGCGAGGAGTTCATCACGTTTTTGCTCCATTATTTCGAGTGTCTTTGCTTCACAATTTAATCTGAGTACTGGTTCTGTATTTGATGCACGTACATTGAACCACCAATCAGGAAAATCTATTTTAATTCCATCCAATTCGGATAATTTACCATCGGCATATTTTTTCTTTAGTTTCAAAATTACGGCATCTTTATCATTTACTTCGGAATTAATTTCACCACTATGGTGATAGCGTCGCAAATCTTGTATGAGTTCGGATATTTTTTTGTCAGTTTCTGTCATGAGGTTGAGAAGTGTGAATGCGGCAAGTGTGCTAACCTCACCATTTTTATTTGCTTGAAAATAATAGTGTCCAGAGAGTTCACCTGCAAATAGGGCATTTTCTTCAACCATCTGTTGCTTAATGAATGCATGTCCTACACGACATTCATGTGCTATGCCTCCACTTTCCTCAATCACTTCTTTGACTGCTCGTGATGAGCGGAGATCATATAATATTATTGAGTCAGGATTTGTTTCGAGGAGTACCCTAGATATAAGTCCAGTGACTAAATCCATTGGTATAATTTGACCAGTTTCATCTACAAAACCAACTCGGTCAGCATCGCCATCATATGCAATTCCTAGATCAGCATCTTCTTCAACTACTTTCTTTTGTAATTCTACGAGTGTGTCAGTATTTAGTGGATTAGCTTCATGAGCATTGTAAGCATTATTCAAATCACAATACAATTCTATAACATCAAAGTTATCTGCAAATTCTTTTTTGTAAAAAGGTAGTTCCAATACGCCCATTGTATTTGCACAATCAACTACAATTGTAAATTTTTTATCTTTAAAATTAGCAAATTTACCAAAATACTCATAGTATTTTGGTTTAATGTCATATTGAGATACTGCGCCTTGGTCTGTAGTAGCATTAAATTTGTTTGCAATAACAGTATCTCGTATGTCATTAAGTCCACTAGCATTTCCGACAGGTACTGCGTTTTTGCGACAAACTTTGATACCATTGTATTCACCAGGATTGTGAGAAGCAGTGACAGCAACAGCACCATCTACATCTAAATGATGTGATGCAAAATATAACATTGGAGTAGTTATCATGTCCAAATCAATAACATCGCAACCAGCATCTGTAATTCCATTTGTGAGTGCAGTATGAAGTGATGGTCCAGATTCACGAGCATCACGTCCAATAGCAAGAACTTTTGCATCTAATTCTTCAACGATTGCACGACCAATTTTATAAACAGCATCCTCATCAATCTCAGTTGGATAAATTCCTCGTATGTCATAGGCTTTGAAGATCTCTTTTTTCATAAATAATGTGTTAATAATATACATTTTTATTATACCACGTTATTTTTGATTTTTTGAGGGCAACCTTTAATCTAAGAACTTTGTTTTGAGGGATTTTGCAAAAAAAGACGTATATATAGTAATGTTTTTGCGAACAAAAAATGCTATATTGTGTGCTGAGTGAAGCAATCTCTGATGGTAATACGGTAATATAATAATCTAACAATTTGAATAATAATATTATAGTTTCACAATATTTTGATAGAGCTTGCCACGTCGCTAAACGCTCCTCGCAAAGACATATTAATACATCGTCTTTGCGAACAAGGCGTGCCATGTTGTGTGTTCAGTGAAGCAATCCCAGTCGGTAATATAATAATTCTAAGGCTTGGTCCTGAAGGTCATTCATTGAGATATTTAAGACTGAACATTGGGAGTAAATTATTATGACATAATTAAAGTTGACACTTTCACAAAGTATTGATTTTTTGCAGTTTATTTATGATAGAAATTTAAATATTATGTTGTATCATTTTGTTAATTTATGATATAATCTTATTATATAAATAAAAATAAAATTTTATGAATAAAAAAATTATTATAGGAGTCGTTATTAGTGTGATAGCATTGCCTATGGTTACTTTTGCTGCGACTGATGGTACATACAATATCTCTGTAGATAATATAGGATTTGCTGGTGGTGAAGTGTCTGGTGATGGTACATATCAATTGTCTGATACTGTGGGAGAGCCACTGGTGGGACTTGGTACCAGCACAAATTACAAAACTCAAGATGGGTTTTGGTATATGGTAAACAATACTTTAGCACTTGAACTTGATTCAGATACAAAAGATTTGGGAACTGTAACTCCAGGAACACCTAATACCGCTACGACAACTGCTACTGTTACCACAGATGCTGCTGGAGGATATGAATTATTAATTAGTGAAAATAATGACATGACACATGTCACAGATGGTACTACAACAATAGCAAATTATGCAGGTACGATAGCAACACCAACAACATGGAGCGGTATAGGATTTGGTTTTACGGTTACTAGTGGTGCTGGTGTAGATGCAAAGTGGGGCACATCACCAAATAATAATTATTCAGGTTTTCCAATTTCAAACACTGTATTTCATGATAAAGCTGGATACACGAGTGGTGGAGATGATACCGTCATTGAATACAAAGTTGATGTACCAAGTACACAAAAATCAGGCACATATAACAATATAGTAACATACACTGCAATTTCAAAATTATAGATTATTGTAGAAAACGTTTAATTAAAATCATGTTCTCAGGGATGTGATTTTTTTTAGTGTCTTTGCGAACAAGAAGTGCTATGTTGTGTATTAAGTGAAGCAATCTCGAACGGTAATATAATAAATTTAAAGTTTTACATTGTCAAAACCCACTCTGTCCTTACGCCGCCGCTAAAGCTAAGGTGCACAAAGTTGGACATCTCCCCCTTTGGCAAGGGTGAGAGGATAATAATTAAAGCTAAGACTAAAATTAAAGTTAAGGCTAGAGCTAGGGATGAAGTAGTATTGAGTTAATATCAACCAAAACCTCCTCCTCTTAGAAGCAGAGGATTGAGGAGTGGGTTATGGAGGAGTCAGAGATATTATCATAAAATTAAAAGATTTGCATTGGGTCTTTTGTACAACCTCTGTATATTTGTCATCTCGAGCGTAACGTAAGTGAAGTCGAGAAATCTCAAAAAACTATAGAAACATCGTGATACTGTTAGTTTAGAGATTTCTACCTGGTGACACTTTTTTCGTTATGCATTTATCTTGTTCGTTTTGCATGTGTTACAGTTGAAATAATAAAATAGAAATTAGAATTTATAATAAAAAAGATATCTATAATATTGTAAAATTAATAAATTTATATTACTGTTTTTTTATTTTTTAAAATATTATTATCAAAAAAA
>JAOZNB010000110.1 GCA_029933995.1 Candidatus Moraniibacteriota bacterium
ACAGCACAAAATATTACGGAGCATGCAGAACTATTTGAAACATATAAAAATCAATTATGGCAACGAGTTGATCATGTAGCAGCAGCTTTGGGCGGTACAGGTTTACACTTTACAGCACTAAATACAGATGAACTTATTGAATTGTATTATGGAATGTATAATCCATCAGAATATGCTCACACAGCAATTAAAAATATAGAAAAATCAGAAATAAAACAGATGTAATTTGACTCATTAGTTGTTATAATATTATGCTTTTCAATAAAAATAAAAAATCACCAAAAAAAATAGTACAAAAAAATGAAGTTTTAGAAAGTGATGAATTCTATCAAAAGGGAGTTGCAACTGTGCGTGGGCTCATTGCTCCTAGTGCGTTGGAAATTAAAGCTGATCATTTGCAAATTGGCGGAGTTTTATCTACAACAATTTTTGTTGTAGCATATCCACGTTTTTTAAATGATAATTGGTTTTCTCCTATTATTAATATTGATTTTCCAATGGACGTATCGATGTTTATTCATCCAGCAGACACCCGAGATGTTTTGAAAAATCTGAAAAAAAGTTCAGCACATATTCATTCTCAAATTCACATAGAGGCTGAGGGTGGTAAAGTTAGTGACCCAATGCTTGAGACTGCTGTAGAAAATATAGAAACATTGCGCATTAGTTTACAACAGGGGACAGAAAGATTTTTCCGATTTGGGTTGTACATCACAATTTATTCGTCAGATGAAAAAATATTGCATAAAAATAAAAATGAAATTGAGGCAATTTTGGAGGCACAATTAATATATACAAAACCAGCTGTTTTGCGTATGGAACAGGGTCTGGCTTCGTCTATTCCGCTAGGAACTGACAAATTAGATACGGGAAATAATTTAAATACAGCACCACTTTCAACAACCTTTCCTTTTGTCTCATCAGACCTTTCATCAAATGAAGGTATTTTATATGGAATTAATAGACATAATAATAGTCTCATTTTGTTTGACAGGTTCAATATGGAAAATGCAAATATGGTTGTATTTGCAAAATCAGGGGGTGGTAAGAGTTATTTTGTAAAATTAGAAATTTTGCGTTCAATGATGCTTGGTGTAAATATTATAATTATTGATCCAGAAAATGAATACAAACATTTATGTCAAACTGTTGGAGGAACATACATTCATATTTCACTTGGTTCAAATGCACATCTAAATCCTTTTGAATTACCAAAAATTCCAAAAGATGAAAGACCTGTGGATGTATTTAGAAATACAATTGCGAGTCTGATAGGTCTTTTGCATATTATGCTTGGGAGTGTGACTCCTGAAGAAGACACAATACTTGAAAGAGGTATTCGTGAGAGTTATTCAGTAAGAGATATTAATGAATCTAGTAATTTTGGCTCAATTCCACATGCGGGATATCCAACTATGATGGATTTATATGAGGTGTTGCGTAGTATGGATGGTGGTGATTCACTTGCCAAGAGGTTATCTAAATATACAGAAGGTATATTTGGTGGATTTTTGAATAATCCAACAAATGTGGAAGTTGATAATCAAATGATAGTATTTAACATTCGTGATTTAGAAGATGAATTACGACCAATTGCTATGTATATGGTTTTGCAATTTATATGGAATGAGATGCGAACAAATATTACAAGGCGAATAGTTGCTGTTGATGAGGCGTGGGTAATGATGCAAAATGATGATGCGGCAGCATTTATGTTTGGAATTGCAAAGAGGTGTCGTAAATATTACACAGGACTTACAACAATAACACAAGATGTTAGCGATTTTATGTCTAGTCGTTATGGTAAGCCTATCGTGACAAATTCATCACTTCAATTATTATTGAGACAGTCGCCCGCATCAGTTGATGTAATAGCAGAAACATTTTTTCTCACAGATCATGAAAAATTTTTGTTATTGGAGAGTAATGTTGGTGAGGGTGTATTATTTGCAGGCCCAAAACACGCTGCAATCAAAGTTATTGCATCATATAGTGAAGATCAGATAATTACGTCAGATCCACGACAATTAGAAGAAATTGAAAAAGCAAAAGAAGAATTGGATGCGGAATAAATAAAAATCCAAAATGATTTATAATTTCATATATGGTAACAGGTGCACAAGATTACAATATGCAAGCAGAAACAGAGGGTGCACGTAAACGAGCACTTGCAGTTGCGCGACAAAATGAGGTAAAAGTAAAAAAACAGGCTCATTTACAACAGTTGTCTGGGAATATACAAAGTAGTCATGCAACAAGTATGTCACAAGCTCAACAGCAACCAGAGACGGGTGCACAACAAAAACAAGCAATTAAACAAAAACAAAGGTGGTATGCACGAACAATCAAGGCACGTAAAAAAAAGAAGAAAAAAAAGGTGTTAACAAAAAAATATGAAAAAATTATTAGAAAATATCAAAAAACCTCATGGATTTTATTGTATGTAGTAGCATTTTCCGATGCACTTTTTGATATATTGTCAGTTCCATTTCTTTCTACAGGGATATCATTTTGTTTATCATTGTATATCAACATTGCTCTTTGGAGAATTGGTAAAAAAGGTGATCGTCAGAAAACACGTATAATTAGGGGTGCTGTATCACTTTTAGATTTAATACCAATTATAAATTTCATTCCCTTTTCTGTTGTTATTGTCTACAAAGCTCAGAATAATGAAAAAAAACGTGTAAAAAGAGCAAGGCGAATAATTAAAAAACTAAATAAATAAACAAATGTGTGATATAATAATATTATAACTAATATATTATTTAGAGTTATTAAAATTTTATGGAAAAAACAATAAAAACAAATATTACAAGTACCTTATTTGCAATTACATGTCTAATACTATCTTTTCTATTTCCTGTTGGCGATTTGAAGTTTGAAATTGTTGTGGCGGCCTTTGTCATTTTAATAATATTACCAATTTTATATACAAAAATAATATTACATAAAACATATAGTAGTTTAGGTTTTACATCCCTAAATATTAATATGCGAGATGGGTTTTTTATGGTGAGTGCTATCGTACTTGGTGGCCTACTTAGCTTTATTGTAGTATCTCTTGAATGGGGTGTGGAAGCATATTTGAAAGCGTTGTCAGATACGGTGTTATTTCATTTTGGAGCATTTGCAATATATGAATTATTTTTTGCATCTGTAACATTGTTTTTGATTACTTTTTTTTCATGGGGTTTTGTATATTCTATAGAATATACAAATAAAAAATATAAATATATAGCAGCATCAGTTGTTTTTATATTTTTCTTAGTTAGTTTTTATCAGAGTATTTGGGTAGCATTGCCAATGTTAGTACCAGTATTTTTTGTTAGGCAAATAAGAGATGAAAAAAATATATTGTATATGTTTTTAACAATTTACATAATATCTTTGATATTGGATACATTAATAATCAAATCAATCTCATAATCAAAATAATGAAAACAAAAACAATAAAAAAAG
>JAOZNB010000032.1 GCA_029933995.1 Candidatus Moraniibacteriota bacterium
TACAGACATGAAGAAATAAATATTTTTAGAATGATATGTAAAAAAATGGTTTTGCAAAAAAAATATTATAAAGTATAATGAAAATAAGATTGAATAAATAATTAAAATAAAAATTATTAATTAATAATAAAAAAAATATGAAAAAAATATTTTTGAGTGGGTTTGCGGTAGTGATAATTTTTGGACTTAGCGCTTGTGAGAATGCTGTGAAGCCACCAGTTGTTGAGGTGGAGGATGATCAAGGGTTTGAAAATTTGGAGGAAGATTTTACATTTGAAAATTTAATTGTAGGTAAAAGATTGGAAGGATATTCTCAGCGTGGTGAGTATAAATTTCCATATTATTTTGTTTTTTCAAAAAATGGTAATGTAAAGATGTATGAAAAGCCTTTTGAAATTGAAGATTGGGAATTAGTGCAAGATTTTAATATTACAAAAGGTCGTGTGAATACGGAGGATGAAAATGTAGATGATATAATTGATTGGTCTGATGTGCTTAAATTAAATACAATGAGAGAACTTGAAGATTTGAGTGATGAAAATAGTGAAGGAATTGAAGATATAGCGCCAGTTGATGATGGCATTAAAGTGACATTGTATGCTGAAGGTGCACAAGTTGGCGCAGAGTCACCATTTAATATGGTTATGTCTATTACTCCAAGTGGTCAAACTATATTTATTGATTTTTTGAAGCATGAAATTGTAATTAATAAAGTGAGTGATCAATAATATTTCTATCAGTTTGAAGTATGATATAATAAAAAAGTATTTAATTTAAAATAATAATTTATGAATAAAAAGTTTATTACAACAGTTGGTTTTGGTTGTATTGCAATTGTTGCACTTGCAGGTTGTGGGTGTAGTAAAGATAAAAAGGAAATAACCTCAGAGGAAGAAGATGTACAAATGGTGGGACTTATACCATATGAAGAACCTGAAAACGCTAGTCCTATAACAGGCATACAGTGTGCACATCCAGACAAACGATCCTTTGCTATTATGTATAGTGGAAGTATAGATGCTAGGCCATATTGGAAAAATCTTGATCAAGCAGATTTTGTGCTTGAGATGCCACACAGAATGCATAATGAACCTCGTCTTTTAGGTGTTTTTCAATGTAATATTCCGAGTGAGATGGGTCCAATGCGTAGTGGTCGAGTTGACCATATGGCAGTTGCAGATTCACTGGGAGCAGTTTTTGTGACATGGGGCAAGTCAATCGTAGCAGCGGCAGCAATGAATAAAGAATTGGCGGATAATTTGGAGGTAGGAAACGGTACTACATCTGCAGATGGAACACGTGCTGGATATATTGATCCAGATATTACCTTTTATAGTGCAAATGCTGCATATTCTGATTTAAATGGAGTGATTAAAATGTCACAGGACAAGGGATATAGTGGTGAAAATTTATTTGAAGGATTTAAGCACCAAGGTGAATTGGCATTGGATGAGCGTCCAGAGCACGGTATTATTGATGTGAAATTTGATAGCAAAAGTCATCGTATTGAATATCAATATGACAAAGAAACTAATTCGTACAAGAGATTTCGTGGTGGTGAGCCAAGTATTGATATGGCGAGTGGACAGCAATATGCACCAAAAAATATTGTAGGAATTGTTGCTAAGCGTGACAGTTGGTTGGCTGAAAAAGATTATGTTGCTGAGGGATTGTTAAATCCATGGTCAGGTGTTCCTGAGGAAAAGGTGGAAAGTAATCAATATCCAAATATGCAACTTGGTGATCCATGGTTTGACACAGTGTTTGAGGGAGAGGCAGAATTTTATTTTAATGGACAAGAGATTAATGGAACGTGGAAACGAGAAAAAGGAAATAATCAGCCATTTAAGTTTTATGACGAAAGTGGACAAGAAATACATTTTGTACCAGGACAAATTTGGATGCATGTATTACCACATGGGCAAAAGGTGGGTTATGAAGATGCAGAAGAATATGCTGAACGACTTGAAGATGAAGCTGCAGCTGGAACTGGTATAGTTACACAATAATCATCAAACAATAAGAAGGCAGATTATACATCTGTCTTTTTATTTTGTGATATAATATAAACAATGAATTTTTGATGAATATATATGATATTATTTTTTTATGGTGAAGAGACGTATCAATCTTCACAAAATGTAGCACAATTAAAAAAAAGTTTTCTTGCAAAAAATCCGACAGGAGGAGGTTTGGTAGTTTTTGATTGTGAAGAAATGTGTAATATCATGCAAATTACACAGTCTTTTGGTGAACAAAATTTATTTGCACAAAAAAAGTTAATTATTATAAAAAATATTTTTTCATATACAAAAGTACCAGAACAAAATCAAATAATTGATGCACTACAATCTGATACAGATGATGTCATTGTATTTTTTGAGGAGGGGAAGGTACGTAAAAATGCAAGTTTATTTAAATGGTTGCAAAATAATGCACAAAAAGTACAAGAAAGCCTTATTTTAGAAGGGTATGCTTTAGAAAAGTGGATTATAAATATTGTAAAAGACAATAATAAAAATATTACTAGTGATGCTGTTAAAGAATTGATTTTATTTGTGGGAAATGACTTATGGCAATTAACACAAGAAATTGAAAAGTTGATATGTCATGCAATAGGTGAGGAAATTGTGGTAGGGGATGTACACAGCATTGTACATGGACGTGTTGATGCTGATATGTTTCAAATGATTGAGGCTATTAGTTTAAGCGACAAAAGCACTGCATTATTTTTATTAAAAAAACAATTAGCTTCAGGTGATGATCCATTTCATATTTTTAGTATGTATGCATATCAGGTGCGTATATTATTAAAAGTCGGTGGAATATTACAGGATAATATATCTGATAAAAATGTAATTGCAAAAGCTTTAAAATTACATCCTTTTGTTGTGCAAAAATCAATTGGTATGTCACAAAGGTTATCATATAAAAAAATTATGGGTATGCATAAAAGTTTAGTAGTATTTGATTATGATATTAAACAAAGTAATAGAGATGTAAAATCAGTATTAGATCTTTTTATAATAAATGCCTAATAACTTTTGCGAAACTTGACGTGTAAAAGGTTTAAAATAAATATATGAAAAAAATATTAATTGTTGGTATAAGTATTGTTATTTTTTGTATAACATGTTTTTTTATATTTGCAACACGTACTCCAAGTAACAATCGTCTATGGGAAGCAGGTCATGATAAATTACCACAAATACAAGTTAATAGTAATGATATTATTATTAAAAATTTACGTGATTTTACATGGCAATCTGATGGCAGCTCGAATAATAAATATCTAACAGAGCATTTTGATTTAAATAAAATGGATAGTCTTGATGTGGTCATTTCACATTTTGATGATTTTGCAGGACTAGCTCATATTTTTATTACGTTTGGTTTTGAGGATGACAAACATGTTGTAATTTCAGTAGAAACACGACGCGAAACGCATGAGGAGTTTTCGCCGTGGACAGGTTTATTAAATAAGTTTGAACTTATTTATGTAGTAGGAACTGAACGAGACATTATAGGTACACGTACTAATGTGCGGGGTGAGACAGTATATTTGTATAGTGTAGATACCGATGTTACAACAATACAAGATTTATTTTTATTGATTGCACAAGATGTGAATGCTGTGTATGCACAGCCAGTATTTTATAATACATTAAAACATAATTGTATTAATGCAATTACAAGGCGAGCAGAAGAAATCGCTGATATAAATTTTCCATTTTCGTATAAAATGCTTCTACCAGGGTTTGTAGATGAAATTTTGTATGATATGGATATTATAGTAAAAAAAGGAACATTTGAAGAGACAGAAAAGAAGGCTGAAATTGATAATGATGCAGTTGATAGGGACAGTGAAGATTTTTCACAGCAAATTCGTACAAATTTTAAAGTTAAATAATTAAAAACCACGATAAATGTTATGGTGGTTTTTTAGTGTGAAAAATGCACCATGATTTACTTATTGAGGTATTTGTGTATAATTGCACAAAAGAGGAGATAGGATGTTCATAAACAATGGAATAGAAAAAGAGGGGAAAATTCATGAAGAAATATAGTTCTGCTAAATGGTTATGGGCTATCTTAGCAAGTGGTACAATGGGATTTTTTGGTGAGGGGTATCCTTATCATAGATTTATACAGCCGTTTGCGTGGATTGCAAAAAAGTCAGCAATGTTTGTAGCAAAAACGGTTACTGTCGATGAGGTTGTTGGAAATATGCCACTCAAAGACGATAGTTCACCAATGTTAATGCGACCAGATTGTATCTTTATCGATTTCAAAAGGTGGTTGCGTGGCGGTATGTTAAATGCTGTGGGTTTGAGTAATTTTGGGATAGAATATTATCTCAAAAAGGGTTTATGGCAAAAACGTAAAAAGCCATGGGCACTATCATTAATGTTGGTGCGAAAGACGCGTGAAGAACGCATTGAAGAGGTGCAAGAATTTGTTTACATTATGTTTAGATATTTAAATGAGTTTGACATATTGCCAATTCTTAAATTAAATATTTCTTGTCCTAATACTAGTCATGATGTTTGTGGTTTGGTTGGGGAACAACGAGAAATTTTGAGCATTTTAGCATCTCTTGGGTTAGAAATTATTGTAAAGGTAAATGCACTTTCTGACATTGAGAATGTTCGGAAAATTGCAAATCATGAAGCCTGTACTGGTCTTTGTGTATCGAATACATTGCCATGGACTGATTTGCCAGACTGGATTAAATGGAAAGTTTTTCCAGAATTTACAGAGTCGCCACTTAAGAAATACGGTGGTGGTGGATTTTCTGGTAAAGACATGCTACCAATTGTTGTGGCGTGGATTGCACGTGCACGGCAAGCTGGTATCACAAAACCAATTATTGGTGGAGGTGGTATTTTTACACCAGTAGGTGTATGGCGAATGTACCGGGCTGGTACTAGTGCTATTTCAATCGGTTCACCATTGTTATTTCGACCGTGGATGGTGCCATTTAATATTCTGACAGCATATGTGTTGTTTAAATTATTTCCAAATAAGTGGAGGAAATAAAATGAGAATTTATGAAGAGAGTGGCATAACTTTTCTCGAGATGATGTTAGGAAATGATTTTCACGTTCATTTACGAGAATTGTCTCAGTTACAGTTCTTAATATGGTACAGTGCATTGCAATTTGGACATATTCTTGCAATGCCAAATACAAAAGAACCTCTGACGCGAGTTAGGGCTGCATGTTTGTATAACAATAAAGTTCGAGCAGAAGGTAAGTCACTATCAAGAGCATTTTATTCGCATGTTGCATTGTATTTAACTGATGATACAACAGAAGATGAAATACGGTTAGCTCATAGGATGGGTATTTTGATTTGTAAATTATATCCAAATGGTGCAACGACAAATTCGAGTTCGGGCGTTACAGATGTGCGAAAGATATGGCATCTATTTGCACTTATGGAAGAGTTAAGAATACCATTGAGTGTGCATGGAGAAGTGACTGATCCAAAGGTTGCTTTATGGGATTGTGAGCGTGTTTTTGTTGATACTATACTTATTAAAATTCATGAAGCATTTCCTAAATTGAAGATAATTTTGGAACATGTGTCTACATGGGAGGGTGTGCAGTTTGTACAAAGTACACCAAATAATGTAGGTGCAACAGTTACTGTACATCACATGTTATGTAATTGTAATGATGTGTATTTATATCCAAGTAGAAATTGTTATCCAATAATTAATTCTCCCAGAGATCAGAGAGCTGTAATTGCTTTTGCGATTAGTGGAGAAAAAAGCTGTTTCCTTGGAACAGATAGTGCTCCTCATGTAGATAGTGCAAAATTTCGTGACGGAGGCTTTGGCGGATGTTTTATACCAAATGCTATGGAGTTATATGCAAAAGCATTTGAGAGTGCTGGTGCACTAGATGATCGATTTGAGGCTTTTGCAAGTTTTAATGGTTCTAATTTCTATGGTTTACCACACAATACTGCAAAATTGCGTATGGTGCGTAAAGAACATGAAATTTCTCAAAGTGTACAAATTGATAAGGGATTGTATGCTACGCCATTTATGGCAGGTGAAATATTAGATTGGCAAGTCGATTCAATTATACAATAAAAGGAAAGAAGTAATTTCACTCATCAATATATTTGGTGAGTGGATTTTTTTTAATCTGTCATTCTTAGGAAGATGAAAATCTGTAATATAATTAAAAAAACCGCCTAGTTGACGGTTTTAATAATCTTATTTTTTTGCTGCAACGACCATTTTGTTTAGTCGTGACTTTTTACGAGATGCTGTATTTTTCTTCAAGGCCTTTTTTTGAACTGCTTTGTCCAAAGCTTTTTGTGAGAGTTTTAGATACTCATCAATTTTCTTCGTATCTTTATCTGCAACTGCTTTTTCTAGGTTTTTGACGGCTGACCTATAAGCTCCACGGACCTTACGATTTTTTTTGGTATTTTTTAAAGTAACTTTCATGTACTTTTTACCTGCATCTTTGATTGGCATATTGTATAGTTTATTAGTAATTAGTTGTAGAGACACATTGCAATGTGTCTGCACTTATAAAAGTTGAGCGTTAAAACATGATTGTTGTAGAACTGAGAAATCTACAAAAACAATCGTTTCTCATTTATAGCATATAAATTTACATTTGGCAATACTTACTTGATAAAATTTATAAAACATATTATACTGACTAGTTGTGTTTTGTGACGATAATTATTGTTAGTACTTTAATTTAACGTGAGGAGGGGGTTGCAGATGAAAGCAAGAGTTTGGTTTTTTAAAGGTCTTGGAGAAGAGTTGAAAATTGAAGAGGGCATTGCTCGTCTCAAGCACATTGGTCAACCAGATAAATTTGTGTTTGAGATTTCTGCTGATATATTTTCTAATTCGTTAACATTGGAAATAGGAATTAAGAATAGTGGATGTGAACACAGAGCTATTGGTAATCGTTTTTTTGATAGTGGGTGTATTCAAATGCTTGGTGATAAGGCATTGGAGGTCCTTCTGCAACCACCAAAAGATTTTGAGTACAACAAGGGATTTGTGCATATTGAAGGTGATACATTAATTTTTTCTAATGGTGCATACGATATTAATACTCCATATCGAAAAGATGTATTGAGATTGGCAGAAGATAGTTTTAAAAAATTACTTGATGTACAAAAAATCAAGTATGTTGTATCTATAGTAGAGTAAAATTGCAACCTTCTGAAGAAAATTTCTTCAGAAGGCTTTTTGACAATAGTAGCTTGATAAAAATATAAAAAAGTGCTATATTATTGTGTTATGTAATATGCGTAACTTTGTTCTTTTTATATTTTTGCGAGTAGTCGCAATTCCGCCTCGGATGAGAGGATTTTTTATAAATGTGTAATTTAGCACATAGGAGAGTATTATGAAAAATTTTGCAATTTCAGATGTGTCGGCTGGTAAATTAAATGCCATGGTAAAAACGGTAATGTCTCAGATGGGTATTGATAATGCAGTTGAAGCCGTTCGTCGTATTAATTCTGGAGATTGGGTTGTGTCAGAAGCAATAAAACGTTGGCCAATTGATAAAGATGGTATAATCTATATCGATTTGCCAGTCACTACAGGAATAACTGGACCACAGTGGTCCAAAATGCTCAACGTATCAGAATGGGCAGATGATTTGCTTAATTCAGATGATTTTTGGGTAACAACTGGCAAAGTATACAAAATTGCCATTATTCCTGGGAAATTTTTTTTTGACAAGGACCGTAAGACGGTCAATATTCGGAAAGAAATGGATCGTCGTGGTTGGTTGCATGGGAATAAGATCTCTCCAGAAGTTGCATGTCTACTCAGAAAATATCTGTCAAATCAGGATATTGCTGACTTGGGTTTATATTGGCTTATGACAATGCATGAGCCGATTAAAGATTCTGATGGTGTTTCGGGTTTGCTCAGCATGCACCGGCACGATGTCAGCATTCTTGTTACGAACTATGATCATCCTAACTATCAGTGGGATGACGATAATGGTTTCGTCTGTGTTGTCTCGCAAGACACTCAGGACTGAGTTACTCAGATCTTTTAGATCTTTGAAACTTTGTCCGTAAAAACCAATAGGTTATACATGAACTTTATGTATAACCTATTTTATTTTGGCAATGATGAAATAAGGTGTTAAACTAATTACTAATTACTAATTACTAATATACTAGTATAATGATTGGTTTCTTAAGTGGAAAAATAATAAGTAAAGGTGAAAATAAAATAATAATAGATGTAGGTGGTGTTGGATATGTTGTTTATTTAACGGAGTTGGGGCTTGAACAATGTACAGATGGACAAGATGTAAAAATAAGTATTTACACTCATGTAAGAGAGCAAGAGATTACACTGTATGGATTTTTGCAGGTGGAGGAACAAGAGATCTTTGAATTACTTATAAGTGTGTCAGGTATTGGTCCAAAGGCAGGACTCAAAATCCTTGCAGTTGCAGATGTACGGACAATTATACTTGCAATCGCAAATGAAGATACTTCAATTTTAACCAAGGTTTCAGGCATTGGTCCAAAGATAGCAAAGAAAGTGGTAAATGAACTCTCTGGTAAGGTGGTAGCACCAGTTGATGCAGCTGTAGGTGATGCATTGGCTCAGAGTGATGCAATAGATGCACTGCGGTCAATGGGTTACACAGTTGCAGAGGCAAGAGATGCAATTAGCAATGTTCCAAAAGATATGACAGATGTAGGAGAACTTGTGAAGTTTGCACTTAAAAATTTAGGAAAGTAATTTTATGGATAATGAAAAAGGAACGTTATATGTAGTAGCGACACCTATTGGAAATTTGAGTGATATGACATTTCGTGGGGTTGATATTTTAAATGATGTTGATTTAATTGCATGTGAAGATACGCGCGTGACACGTAAATTATTGGACCATTATGATATTGGGACAAAGACAATAATCTATCATCAACATACAAGAGATAATAAAGCAGGTGAAATTATTAATGAAATAAGGGATGGTAAAAAAATAGCAGTTGTAACAGATGCGGGAACTCCTGGTGTGAGTGATCCAGGTAATAAACTGGTGGCACTTGCAGTTGAGAATGATATTAAAGTTGAGCCAATCCCAGGTGTGTCAGCCATAAATGCAATTGTGTCTGTGGCAGGTATAGATATGCAAAAGTTTACATTTTTGGCTTATCCACCGCATAAAAAAGGCAGACAAACATTTTTTACAAAAGTTTCAGAAAGTGATGTGCCTGTGATTTATTATGATAGCGTACATCGTGTTCTCAAAAATTTAAAATTATTACAAGAGTTGATGCCAGAGGCACAGATTATTTTAGGAAGGGAACTTACAAAAATGTATGAAGAAATTGTAAGAGGTGGTGTTGGCGATATTATAGAATATTTTGAAAATAATTCTGATAAAATTAAGGGTGAATTTGTTGTAGTTGTTTATAGATAAGATTTGTCATTTCTGCGGAGGCAGGAATCTAGGAAATTATAACAAATTTTACAAAATAAGATATTTGTTTAGATTTATATAAATCCTTATTAAGTTTAAAATATTTTGCAATAGCTCTGAATTTCCATCTTCATGGGAATGACAATATAAAAAACCTCTCATATACTATGAGAGGTTTTTATTTTTGTTGAATGATGTTGTTATCGTCGTCTTGTGATAAGAAGTGCTATAATTGCACCAACCAATGCTCCAACTCCAGCAGCAATTCCTATTGATTTTTCAGGATTGTCTTGTACGTAAACTTTTGCATTTTCACGTGTTTCCATGGCCTTTGCTTTTGCAGCATCAGCGCTAGCAGCAACTCTTTTCTTCGCTGTGTCATATCCAACTACAGCAGCGTCCTTTGCATCAGAATATTTTGCAGTAGCATTTTCTTTTGCACCTGTATATGCATCAGTACCTTTTACCAATAATTCATCAGCTTTCCCTGCAGCATTTGCAGTTGCTTTTGTAATAGGTCCTTTCTTTGTTGCCATAAATTATATTATTATTAATAATTAATTAAAAAAATGAGCTAAATATTTTTATTTTTGTGTAACAATCCAGTAATGAGTGCAATGATAAAAACAATCAATCCAACAATTAAGAAGCCAAACCATATACCAAGTCCACTAACTTCTCCCAGCCATAATGACAGCCCAGTAATTGTAAATACAAATCCAATAAGTCCAAGTAAAATAATTGCGAACAGGACAACAGCATTTTGGACAATCTGATTTACTGTTTCTTTAGCTTGCTCCAGAGTTTCATTAACTGTGTTTTGAATACGTTCCACAATATTTTGTTGTGCAATTTGCAAAAAAGAACTTACAATTTCTGAAAGAGTGTTCATGAATGTTGGCTCAATTGATTCTTGCTCTATTTCAGGTACTTCTTGAGTTGCATTTACCATAACTTTTTTGTTATTTTTACAATTACAGTGTATCACGGTAAAATAATTAATGCAAAAAATAAAAACCGGCATATTCACAATTATGTGAATATGCCGGATAGCACTATGCATGATAACAGTGTGCTTGAGATTGATAGACAATCGGATGAATTTTCGACATACTATCAAATGGAGGTTTTCTGACACCATTCTTTAAGCTTAAAAAAGCCTTAAAGTGGATTAGTCCCTTTCTCTCGATTGCGCGCATAACTTTTGTGTATAATTCTGCATTACTGTCATAATCAAGTGCCAACAGACACAAGTTTATGTTAAATGATGTAACGCGAAGCATAGTAAACATGGACTTTGTGCTTATAATCTTCGCACATATAATTGCAGTAAGAGTCTCCTCAATACAGCCAAGTTCATCAACAATTTTCCATGCATCGTCTTCTGTCAAATGAAAATTTGCAGAAATAAGCTCATTATATAGAGCTAATCCGCAATCTTTTTCATTAACACTTTTAAATGTGGTTACATCAGCACAAATCTTTTGAATTTGTTGTGATTTTTCTGCAGTTTTCATAAGAGCTCCTTTGTAAGGTTTTTATGCGTGAGCAGTCTGTGACATCATTAAAATGGGCTTTAAAATTTGGCACATCTTTGGATGATTATCCGTATGATTCTGTAGACATGCCGCACCATCTTGTGAAAGATGTCGAGCAAATCGTTGTGTTAGCAACATTGCTCGATGAGTATTTGAATCGTAAGCCTTTGTGAGTAATGTGAATATAAATTCATTATTGTCACAGTTAGCATTTCCGGCACTGATACATAACATTTCATCGAAATTCTCTTCTTCGAGAATTGTGAGAGCATATTCTGTGCTTGTTGCGTGTGTATCAAGTACTACACCAATCAAGCCTTTATCCCGTTGAGAATCATTTAAAAACTTTTCCATATCAATATCAGTAAATTTTGTTGACATTAACATTAAATGATCACGAGCAGTATCTAAGTGATTTTCTCCGGACATGCGTGCTGATTGTACAACTGTTTGCAACATTTCTAAAGGGCTTAATTTCGGTATAGATAACATGGAAATCTCCTTTTTTAAGATACATCAGTAAATATGTCGCCAAATTGCGAACCTATCACTATAACAGAAAAAAACTGTTTTGTCAAGTCTAAAAACCGCGAAGTGAAAAACCCCCAAAACAAAGTAAACAAAACAAAAAGCTTTACTATTTGTCATTCCAGAAATGTATATTTTTCCAAGAACGAAGTGATTGGTTAAAAATATCATTGTCAGGAATCTAGATGTTTATTGATATAATCTGGATTCCTGATAAATTTATTTGTACATCATCGCTAAACGCTCTGATACAAATAATATTTTCTGGAATGACAAAAACGTAATTATGAAAGGTTTTTGGAGGTTTTTCACTTCGCGGTAAAAAGTGGTATAAATTATGAAACACGTGATTACCATTGACTTTATTAGTATTTTAATATACAGTTTTGACATATATCGTTATTTGACAACAAAATTTCAAATTCAAACTAAACAGGGGAGACTGATTATGTCAGGAGATAAAGTTGTGTTAAGTGGACAGGTGCCTACTTTTCAGTCTCAAGGGACTGAAAAGAAAATTTCAAGAGAGGAAGCGTGGACGGAGACGTTGTCACTAGCAAATACAATACAAGTGACGGCACTTCAAACACAGTTGGCTAAGGTAGGTGAAGAAAATAAACGCTTAAAAGAAAAAAATGCAGAATTAGAGCTGTTGGTTTGCATGGATAGCTTAACAGGTGCGTATAATCGTCGATACCTAGATGAAACTGCTCAAAAGATGATTGCAAATGAAATTCGTGCAAAGCGGTCATGGGGAGTGCTCATGATGGATATTGATTATTTCAAAAAGTGCAATGATGATTTTGGGCACAATGTAGGAGATAAAGTTCTTATAAATGTTGTAAAAATGTTACAGCATATTTCTCGCAAAGGGGATTTTGTTATCAGATATGGTGGGGAGGAATTTTGTGTTTTAATTTTTGACATTGATGCAGATGAACTCGAAGTTATCGCAGAGCGTTATCGCAAAGCAGTTGCTTCTACATATACTCCATTTCTCAGTGAGTGTGGAAATGAAGAGTCTATTTCTATTACTGTCAGTGTTGGAGCTTGTTTTGTGCCAAGTGACAGCACTATGGAGCTTGAATATGTAACTAAGCTTGCAGATAAAGCTTTGTATGATGCAAAGGATTCTGGACGAAATTGTGTTTTGTTTCATGATAGACGCAAAGTAAAAAATGAAGAATGTTGTATCATATCTGACAGAAGACAATAATTTTATACAAAAAACCATTGTAATTTATATGAATTACAATGGTTTTTCATTTTGGGTAGTTTTTATATTTTATATATCTTTAGATACAGCCTAGATAAAATAATTTTTATGAATAAGATATGATTATGAGTAGTATTTGGAGGTCTGCAGACTTGTAAACAGCCGCGAAGTGAAAAACCTCCAAAACAAAGTAAACAAAACAAAAAGCTTTACTATT
>JAOZNB010000033.1 GCA_029933995.1 Candidatus Moraniibacteriota bacterium
TATGAACCTAGTCTCATTGATCCACCAAAATCTTTTTTCTTTAGTTTTTCTGTTTGTTCTGGTAGGATGTCTATTATTAAATTTTTTGCTTTATCATTAATTTCTGCGGTTTGAGCTCCCTTGATTCCAGCGACATTTCTAGCAAATTCCATAACAGCAATTTGCATTCCATAACAAAGTCCCAAATATGGTATTTTGTTTTCACGACAATACCGTGCTACATTTATTTTTCCTTCAATTCCTCGTGAACCAAATCCACCTGGTACAACTATTCCATCATATTTTTTTAAATCTTTTAATTTATTAGCATCATTTTCATACACAGAGCTATCCAGCCATGCTAATTCTGGTTTACAACCATTAAAATATGATGCATGCTTAAGTGCCTCTATTACACTAATGTACGCATCTGAGAGCACAAAATCACCACTTTCAAAATATTTGCCAACAATTCCAATTTTGATTGTCTTGTCTGCATTATCTATTTTTTTAGTAAAGTTTTCCCATTTACTGATATCACGTTTACGTGCTTTGAGACCTAGTTTTTTGAGTATAATATTACTTAAATTATCTTTTTCAAAATTAAGAGGTACATGATAAATACTATCTACATCTGGTGCACTTATCACACTATTTTTATCAACAGCACAGCTCATTGCAATTTTTTCTTTCCTTTTATCATCCATAGGCACCTCAGAACGAGCAACTATAATGTCAGCCTGTATGCCAGCACTATTTAATGTACGAGATGCATATTGTGTTGGTTTTGTTTTCATTTCTCCTACCTTGCTTGGAAATGGCACATAACTCACCAAAACAAACAAAACATCATTAGGACGTTTAGTTTTTAACATTCTAGCAGCTTCTAAAAACAATAGACTCTGATATTCTCCAATTGTCCCGCCAATTTCTGTGATAACCACCTCGGCATCTTCTTTTTTTGCTGCTTTTTCAAGTCGACTGATAACCTCCAATGGTATATGTGGTACAACTTCTACGCATTTACCGTTATAACCACCTTTACGTTCTCTTTCAATAACAGTTTGGTATACACGTCCAGTTGTCATATAATTTGAGCTTGGTAATGTAGTTTTGAGAAATCGTTCATAATTTCCCATATCCTGATCTGTTTCATCACCATCAGCAAGTACAAAAACTTCACCATGTTCTGTAGGATTCATTGTTCCTGCATCTACATTAATATAAGGATCTACTTTCAAAGCAGTCACTGAAAAACCTCGTGATTGTATAATTTTGGCAATAGAAGATGTGGTTATCCCTTTTCCAACACCACTCATTACTCCTCCAACTACAAATATATACTTCTTATTCTTCTTTTTTGCCATAATATTTTTTCTAATTAATTATATTTTACAAAGGCAAAGAGCTACTTCCCCAAAAAGAAGCAACCCCTGGTGCCTTTGGTCGTTAATTTATTTGTAAAATTTATCCAGCTGAAATAGTCACGATTATACCTGCAGTTACACCACTTCCGTAATCAATTTTTACTTCTTGTATCGTTAATTCTTTGATAGGTGCATCAAGTAAAACATTTTTTGCATCAATTTCAATTTTGTGTTGTGTTGTGATAGCTTCAGCAATATCCTTTCCTGTCACAGATCCAAACAATTTATTACCTTTTGCTTTTGATGTAATTATCACTTTCTTTTTATCAATCTTTGTTGCATCTTTTTGAATTTGTTTTATTTGCTGAGCACTTTCCTTTGCTTGTGCCGCACTTGTTCTATCAAGTTCTGCAATTGCCTTATCAGTTGCTGGCTTTGCAATCCCTCGAGGAATTAAACTATTAAATGCAAATCCATCAGATGCATTTACGATATCTCCTTTTTTTCCCAATTTTTTATCATCTTGTAATAATATTACTTTCATACTTTTGTTATTATACATTAGTTAATTTAGCGGTGCAAGATTCTTCATGAAATACGTGTACCATCGTAAAATACGCAGTAATTGCCTTGAAAAAATCAATATCATTCTCTGCCTTCTCACTATACGGCAAAACTATACATGTACGCAAGTTTTTATCAACTGCCTCGCTATACACAAAGAGTAAATCTTTTTCACGATATGTACGTGAATTTACATTTTTACAAAATAATTTATCAGGCAAATGCTTAAATTCATCTGTTCCGCCAATATTATGAAATGCTTTTTGCTTTTTAATATTAATAAATCGCAAACAAAAACTATCCGTGTAAGGCAATAATTGCATAGCATTAAGCACTGCACTACTACAATCAGTAGATTCCATATGTGACAAATCTGAAAAAATTTCATACATGATATCTGTTCGACGATTTGCTTGTCCTATATATGAATATGATTCTGATAGTTCTTTCTGTGCCCTTGCAACCGTTCGTTGTAATTTTATGCGGTCTCGCAAATATTTAAACATCTGATAATCACTCAAACGATAAATCACAAAGCCTATAATACCAGCAAATAGTAAAATAACTGCTTCAGTCTCATCCTCTGTAAAAATCCAAACACCTTTTTGAACCATAAATGGTGTTGCAACGATAGTAATAAATACTGCCAAATAAATAAAAAACATACTTTTTTATCAAGAATTAAGAGTTTTGATATATTTTGCAAGTTTATCTTTGATTTCTGGGTGTTTTAATCCCATTTGAATTGTTGCTTGCACAAATCCAAATTTATCCCCACAATCATATCTATCTCCATTAACTTCATGACCATAAATCACCTTATCACTTTTTATCATGCGAACGAATGCATTGGCAAGTCGTATTTCTCCCTTATCATTTACGGATTCTTCAAGTTTATCAAAAACATCTGGAGTGATTACATATTTTCCCACAGCAACAAGATCTGATGGAGCATCTTGGGTTTTTGGTTTTTCTACAAATTCTTTAATTTCACAAGTACGTTCATCAACTGGAATTGGATCAACAACACCAAACCTATGAACATCCTCTTTATCAACTTTACAAAGAGCAATGACAGGATCAGAATACTTATCATACACATCTATTAGTTGCTTTAACGCTGGAACTTCACTATCAATTAAATCATCACCAAAAAGTACAGCGACAGATTCTCCAGGATGTATTAAATGTCTTGCACACAAAATTGCATGTCCATCACCTAATGGCTTAGGTTGTCTTACATAAGAAAATTTGGCAAGCTTAGCAACCTTTTTTACTTCTTTGAGCAAATTTTGCTTATGTTTTTCTACAAGAGTTTGTTCTAGTTCAAAAGAAGTATCAAAATGATCTTCAATTGCACGTTTGCCACGTCCCGTTACAAAGATTATTTCTTCAATACCAGATGCGACAGCTTCTTCAACTAAGTGTTGAATTACTGGTTTATCCACAATTGGCAACATCTCTTTTGGTTGTGCCTTTGTGGCTGGTAAAAATCTTGTGCCAAACCCAGCTACTGGTAAAATTGCTTTTTTAATTTTCATAATAATAGTTATTTCAATAATCAGTTACTTATACAGTTTATAAGAAAAAAGCAGTTTTGCATAGCATGCAAAACTGCTTTTAAAATAAAAACATGAAATTATTTCATGGTTCTTGGTTATCATAAAAAATTCTATTAAAAAATTCTTTCTTACTACATGGTGCTTCTCCTGCAATTGCATCAAGTAGCACTGGATAAAAATTTTCAACTAACTCATTCTTTCTTACAATTGTCGTTGCTTGTTCATAAGATTTATGAGTTCCTGTATCTATCCAAACACTGTCATTGTCCAATGGGGTTGAATGTAGCTGACTTCGCCTCAAATATGTTCTGTGTGCATCTACAATTTCTAATTCACCTCGTTCAGAGGGTTTTAAATTTTCTGCAATTTTTACAACATTAGCATCACAGATATAAACACCAGGAACAGCTAAATTACTAACATGTCTTGTAGGCTTTTCAACAATATCTGTAATAATATCACCTCTTTTTATAACAACACCAAAATCTTCTGGGTTATCAACAATTTTTGTAAAAATATGTTCACCTCCATCAAAATAGCGAATTGCATTAGCTATTGCTTCAGTGTCACCAAAAATATTATCACCTAAAATTAGTGTAACATCATCATCACCAATAAATCCACGACCGATTATAAAGGCCTCTGGCAACCCTCGCGGATGCCTCTGTATACTTACAGTTAGCGTAACATCCAAAGGTCTTAGTATGGGTTCTAATAAAAGCATAAATTGCCCAATATGTCCTGGTGCCACTATAATCAAAATGTCTTTTATGCCTGCAGTTAAAAGTACATTTAATGGATAAAAAATCATTTGCAAGCCTGCAACTGGTAACATCTGTTTAGAGATTGATTCTGTAAGTGGATATAAACGAGTTCCATTTCCGCCAGCTAGGATAATTCCTTTCATGTCTTTTTTCTCCCATTTGTTAAAATTGTATACTAGTATGAATTATTATTCATCAAAAAAAGAACTGCATTCCTAGATTAGTACAAAAAAACATTTCATGCAACATATTGATATAATTACAATAAAAAAATCACGCAATATGATTATTACGTGATCAAAAAGTAACAAATTATTTTATTTTTTATACAACATATTTTTTGCCTGCATCTTAAAACGATCACGCCCTTGTTCAACTGCAGACTGAATGATTGAATCAAAATTATCATACAATTTATGATCTCTCGCAAGATTACATGCATCAAGATATGCATCTGGCGTACCAGCATCAAGATAGGCTCCTTCTAATTTACTCAAATTTAATTCACCTTTTTGTAAATAAAAATTATGTAAATCAACAATTTCTAATTCACCTCTGCCTGAAGGCACTATTGTTTTTGATGCTGCAACTACAGTATTATCATAAATATAAGCACCTGTCACTGCAAGATTGCTCTCAGGATTTTCTGGTTTTTCAACAATATTTGTAACAATATTATTTTTATCAACTGTGGCAACACCAAAACGCTCAGGATCTTTCACTTCTTTTGCAAATACATGGCCACCCTTGTCAAAGTTTTTAATTGCAGTAGCAATTGTATCTGTATCTTCAAAAATATTATCACCTAAAATTAAAGTTACATTATCATCACCAATAAATCCTTCACCAATCGTAAAGGCCTCTGGGATACCTGAAGGTATCTCTTGTACACCAGACAAAATTCTTATACCTACATCACGAAACATTGGCTCCAGTAGATTAACAAATCGTCCACTATGTGGTGGTGATACAATAATTAAAATATCTTTTATACCCGCCTTAATCAAAATATTAAGTGGATAAAAAATCATGGGCACCTTATAAACAGGTAACATTTGTTTTGATATTTGTGCAGTACATGGATACAAACGTGTTGCATTACCCCCTGCTAAGATGATTCCCTTCATTTCTTTTGCCTTGGTCATACTCATACAAAAATATTATTATTTATAAAGTGGAAATTTTTTACACATTTGTGTAACTTCTTTTTTAATCTTTTTTAATTCTTTTTCATTATTAATGCTATCACATACATCATTTATCCATTTTGCAATTTGTAACATATTTTCCTCATCCATGCCACGTGTTGTTGCTGCTGGCACACCGAGTCTTATACCACTGGGATCAAACGGTGAACGTGGATCATCCGGTATCATATTTTTATTTAGTGTAATGCCTACAAAATCAAGTGCTGTTTCTACCTGCTTACCTGTCAGGTCCTTACTTTTTACAGTATCAATTAGCATCATATGATTTTCGGTTTTACCAAAACAAATATAAAATCCATAACCTGCCAATGCACCTTCTAATACTTTTGCATTTGCTAAAATTTGAGTAGCATATATTTTAAATGATGGTTTTAGTGCCTCACCAAACGCAACAGCTTTTGCTGCAATATTATTCATATGAGGACCTCCCTGAAATCCTGGAAATGCTGCCTTATCAATTGCTGCTGCATGCTTTGCTTTGCAAAGTATCATACCGCCTCGTGGACCCCTTAGAGTCTTGTGAGTTGTAGTTGTTACAACATCACAATAACGCATAGGATTTGGCACTACGCCTCCAGCCACTAATCCAGCAATATGTGCCATGTCCATCATCAAGATTGCGCCAATCTCATTTGCAATTTTACGAAATTTTGCATAAGACAAACTACGTGAATAAGATGAAAAGCCAGCTAAAATCATTTTTGGTTTATGTTTCTTTGCCATCGCCATCAATTCATCATAATCAATAGTGCCATCTTCTTTTGTTTTGTATCGTACAAAATTATAAATTTGAGCTGAAAGCGTAACTGGATGACCGTGTGTTAAATGTCCACCATGTCCCAAATCCATACCTAATACCGTATCACCTGGCTCTAGTAGTGCACTATAAACAATCATATTTGCAGGAGCACCTGAATGAGGTTGTACATTTACATGTGCTGCTCCAAAAAGCTTTTTTGCCCTATCTATTGCCAACTGCTCAGCTTGATCAGTAAATTCTTGTCCACCATAATATCTCTTTCCAGGATAACCTTCAGAATATTTATTTGTCATTACACTACCCAGAGCATCAAGCACAGCTTCTGAAACATAATTTTCTGAAGCGATAAGCTCTAAACCTTCTTCTTGTCTTTTGATTTCTCCTTTAATTATCTTATAAACCTGTTTATCTGCTTTTTGTAAGTTTTTCATTTAAAAAAATATTAATATCATTACGCAAATATTATAACATACAACATAATAAAATGTATTTTTGTGTCTTTACAGATACGGAAATATATGTTATAACAAAGATTGCACTTTAATAAATAAATATACATTATAAACTCAACATATGAGGTTGCTCTATGAAAATAAGATTATTAACATACAAAAAATGTTTTTTGGCATTTATGTATTTGATTGCTAAAAATAGTGAGGAAAGAGTTTTTCATATGGCCTACAAGCCAGAGTTAGAAGAAATAAATGTGCTTTTTTTGGCTATGGTATTAGATAGATCTGATACTAAATATTTGAATAACTTTTATTCAATGACAAAAAAAGATGTTATTGACTTTTATTCTGCTCAAGACACTCTTGTGCCAACATCTTGGTTGAATATTTTATTTAAACATTGTTCATTAACTATTCATAATAAGATGTTATCTTTTTTGATAAATAGACTATATCCTACAAACAGTTGTAAACCGCCAACAATGTCCGATATGAATTCAACTATTGCTAAGCATGCCCTTATCCATTCTACTGATATTTCACATTCGCCTAGACCACTAGCCCCTTCAGATAAATCTAGAAAATATGGAATGAACAAAGCTGTTACAAAAGCTAAGGCGAGAGTTGCAAAACAAATGTCAGAAAAGTCTTCTAAAAAAGTTTCTGTAACAAAAAAAATACCTAAACCTGCAAAAGAAACATTTCCGTCAAAAAAACATTTAATGGAAATCATTCAAAGCACTTTTACAGCTTCATTTATAAAATCTAATGAAGGTGCTTTCGTTTATAGTAAGAAGGGATTGCTAAAACATTTTGCAGTTCTTATGCCTGGTGTTAAGACAACCATTGAAGTTAATCATTTTGTTTTTTCTGAAAAAAATGGTAAAAAAAATGACACCTTTGCAATTCCAAAAGGATTTGAGTTGGTGTAATAATGACCAAAGCTGTATCTGATATATTTATCAGATACAGCTTTTTATATATAATAAAGGTAGTGTTTTATTTTCTTAATTCAACATCAATATTATTTTCCAGCTCTTTTATAATTATAGCAACCTTATCATCCACTTCCTTTGCTTTTAGTGTTTTATCATCTGCACCAAAAATTATATGAAATGCCATTGAGCGTTCACCTGTTTCTTTATTTTGATATAAATCAAATAAATCTACATCTTTTATTAATTTTCCGCCTGCACTGTAAATTATTTTTTCTACATCATCCACGCGCACTCTGTCACCAACCATCATTGATAAATCACGCGATATAAATGGATATTTTGCCAAAGATCCAAAGAAATTTTCTGATTTAACTTCTTTGAGTATTAACTCTATATCTAATTCACACACAACAGCACGATTTTTTTTGAGTCCAAAATATTTAGCTGATTTTTTATCTATTTCTCCTAGCCATCCAATTACTTTACCATTTTCCATTTTAATAAGTGCTCGACGTGATGGATGTAAATTTGGCAAATGTTCTATATTTTCATCAAAAACGGTATCCAAATAGTATTTTTCAATATTAATTCTATCCAAAAGTACTTCTATCATTCCTTTCATCTCAAAAAATTGAGAACCTTCAGCATCTTTTGAGGCAACGAGACCACCAAGTACTAATTTTTCTTCTGGTAATGCACCTGCCTTTGGATCATAAATACGTCCAATTTCAAAAATCTGTACACGGTCAAAATAACTAAAATTCTTTTTTGCAAAACGCAACATATTTGGCATTAAAGTACGACGCATAATAGCCTGCTCTGGATTCATAGGATTCATCAAAAATAAATGGGCTTCATCATTGAGTCCTATAGCTTTTGCGTCATCTGTCCCATAAAAAGAATAACTACGCACCTCATCAAATCCACCATACACAAATATATCTTTAAGTGTACGTTCAAAAAATCGTGTTTCATTACGCTGGGGTGTTTGTACTGCACTTGTAAGTGGTTGTGGTTTAATCTTATTGTACCCATATATACGACCAATTTCTTCTATTAGATCCTCTTGAGAATGTAAATCTATTCGTACAGTTGGTACAGTAACCACAAAATTTTGCTCATCAACTATATCAATGCTCATACCCAATCGCTCCAAAATACTTTTTATTTCATCGGTAGCAATTTCAACTCCCAATACCTTTGTAACCTTATCTATTGCTAATGTTATAGTCCACGGTTTAATAGGGTTTGGATAATTATCCGTTACAGCAACAATTTTACCACCAGCCAACTCTATAATTAACTCAATTGCACGTGTTGTTGCAATATTTGCCAAATTTGTATCAATATCACGTTCAAAACGATATGCAGCGTCTGTCTGTAAATTATATTTACGTTGTGTAAGTCGAATAGAACTAGAACTAAACGAAGCAGATTCCAAAATAATATTTTTTGTATCATCTGTGATTGCACTGTCACTACCACCCATCACACCTGCAAGTGCAATAGGTCTATTGCCATCTGTAATAACAATATCATCACTATCTAATTTTAATTCCTGCTCATCAAGTAATGTAATCTTTTCACCATCAGTTGCTTGACGTATAGCAACTTGAGATACTTTTCCAGCATCAAAAGCATGTAATGGCTGTCCTGTTTCCAACATTACATAATTTGTAATATCTACAATATTATTAATTGGAGTAATATCAGATGCTGAAAGTCGTGCTTTTAGCCACTCGGGAGATTCTTGTATTTGAATATTATTAATTTGTAACCCAATATATCTTCTGCAATTAGCTGTCTCAATTGCAATATGTAAATTACCCTCTGTCTTTAAACGTCTGTTATAATGAATATCTTTTTGATCAGTGCCTTCCAAAGCACAAATTTCATTTGCAATTCCGTTATAGCTTAAACAATCATGTCCACGATTAGGCAAAATGTCTAAATCAATAATCATATCATTCAATCCTGCATATTTTGCAAACTCTTCACCAACAGGTGCATCATCTGCCAAAACCATAATTCCCTCATGTTCAGTACCAATTCCAAGCTCATCCTCGGCACAGATCATCCCATTTGATTCAACACCTCTAATCTTACTTTTTTTAATTTTAAAACCTTCTTTAATTCCTTCTTCTGAGTGAGAATCTGACAGTATAGCACCTACAAGTGCAACCGGAACCCTATGTCCCACTTCCAAATTTGGTGCACCACAAACAATCTGTAATTCCTTGTCACCAACATTTACAGTAGCAACGTTAAGTCTATCAGCATCAGGATGTTTTTCTTTTGTCATCACTTCACCAATGATAATTTTACCCAAACCATTAGATAAATCTTCTACACCTTCAACCTCAAAACTATGCGTCATAAATAACTCAGCAAGTTCATTAACACTCTTTTTTGTCCCACTCAATTCCTTGAGCCAATTATAACTAAATTTCATAAATTCTAGTATATTAGTAAGTAGTAAATTAGTAAATTTAAATTATTATTCTTTTAAGCATTTTTTACGAATGTAAGTCATATATATCATGTTAGTTTCATTAACTCTATTATAATATAGGAATTCAAGTTATTTTTATTCTCTATATTAGTCATTACATCAAAAGTATTTTTTATTCATAATTTTAAATTATATTAGTTACTAAATTTAAAACTGTTTAGTAAACCTCACATCTCCACTATGAAATAATCTAATATCATTAATCTTATATTTCATCATTGCTAATCGTTCCAATCCAAAACCCCAGGCAAATCCTTGATACACATCTCTATCATATCCTGCTGCTTCAAATACATTTTGATGTACCATACCTGCTCCGCCTACTTCTATCCATCCTGTACGTGAGCACGTAGAACATCCTTTCCCGCCACAGTTTGTGCATGATATATCAAATTCAAATCCAGGTTCTACAAATGGGAAATAACTTGGTCGCAAGCGTGCTTTGATTTCTTGACCAAAAAACTCTGAGAAAAATGTTTCTGCTATGTAGAGAAAATTTGCCACACTTACATCTTCTCCTACCACCAATGCTTCAAATTGATGAAATGTGTGTTCATGTGAAGCGTCAGTCGCCTCATTACGAAATACTCGTCCAGGCACAATAATTCTAAAAGGTGGTTTGTGTTTTTCCATATACCGCACTTGTACCCCTGACGTTTGTGTTCGCATTACAGTTCCTGTGCCTTTTTTGCGTCCATCTTCTCGTGAAATCCAAAAAGTATCTTGCATATCACGCCCAGGATGATCATCGGGCATATTAATAGCATCAAAATTATATGACTCACTC
Source organism: Candidatus Moraniibacteriota bacterium (assembly GCA_029933995.1). Classification (GTDB taxonomy): domain Bacteria; phylum Patescibacteriota; class Minisyncoccia; order Moranbacterales. Next base: position 10,894 of record JAOZNB010000033.1, read on the forward strand.
TCGATATCTGGTCCATCTGCAATTTCAAATCCCATAGAAGTAAAAGTGTCCTCTATATCTCTTTGTACGATGCTGAGTGGATGCAAATGACCATGTGCGTGTTTATGTCCAGGTGCTGTTACATCAATCCATTCTTTTTTCTCATCTATCACACTTTCAAGTGCAAGTTTTTTGTCATCAATTAAATGTTGAATTTCTTTTTTGGTATCATTTGCCAATGGTCCAATCTTTTTTTTCTCTTCTGGTGACAAATCTTTTAATCCTTTCAATATCTCATTAAATGCACTTTTTTTACCCAAATAAGAAACTCGAATTTCCTCGATAACTTCCAAGGTATCTGCATCAGAAATTTGTTCAACTGCATTATCTTTAATTTTTTGAATTTGTTCTTTCATAAAAAAAATATTTAAATCAAATCTTTTTCTATATTAACATATCAACAGAAAAAATAAAGGGAATGTCCTACGAAAATTCACAGGAATTTTAAATGTTTTATAGCTCCAATTTGATGAAAAACTTCTTGCCAACTTTCACTACTTTGCCATCATCCCCTGCTACCAAAGCATATTTTGTATCAGTTATTGTATTTCCATCTATTGATACTCCGCCTTGCTCAATTTTTCTACGTGCATCACCTTTACTTGATGCACCTTCAACTGAAACAAGTAATTCTAAAATATCAATACCTTCTTGAGAATTATACACAGCAACATCTTCAGGAATTTCTTTTTTTGAAAATGTATTTATAAAAAAGTCCTTAGCCTCCTGTGCTTTTTGTTCATCATGAAAAAGTTTAGTAATTTCAAAAGCTAACTCTATTTTTGCATCACGAGGATTTTCCACTTTCATCATTTCTTCAATATTTTCTAAACTAAGTCTCGTACAACCCACCGCCAATGGTCGAATCATCCCATCTGATTGAGACATCACAGCACCAAACAAATCAGTTGGTACTAAATCCAAAAATATACCTGTATTATTAGATTTCGACATTAATTGTCCAGTAATTTCATCAGCTATCATATTATTTGCAATAACAAACTTTTCCTTACCTTTGAGCTTTTGCATCAAAGTTCGTCCTGCAAGAGCATTAAATATTTGATCTGTACCACACATCTCTACATCAACATCCATAGCAACACTGTCATAACCTTGCATAAGCGGATACAGAAATTCATGTAGATAGATAGGCTTACCATCTTTTATTCTGTTTTCAAACATATCTCGCTCAAGCATTTGTTGTACTGTAAAATTACTTGCTAGTTCCAAGACTTCAGCCAAGTCTAACTTACCTAACCAGTCAGAGTTATATTTTATAAGAAAAGGATTTTCAGCATCATCAAAATCTACAATATTTTTAACTTGATTTTTCCAATCTTTAAAATTTGCCTGCACATCTGCAACAGTCTGCTTTACTCTTGTAGAAGACTTATCACTAGGGTCCCCAATCATGCCTGTAAAATCACCTATGAGAAATATAACTTGATGGCCTAATTGTCTAAAATCTTCCAGAACCAATAAATTTTGTGCATGTCCTAGGTGCAGAGATTTCGCCGTAGGATCAAAACCCATATAAAATTTCAATTTATCACCACTTAACAAACGTTCTTTGAACTTTTCCTTTGTCGGCAAAAAATCTTTTAATACACCCCTATCCAAAATTTCATCAATTTGCTGTTCTAATTTTTTATCTGTCATAAATGTTTATTTAAAAAAAGTCCAACCAAGGATCAACACTAGGTTGTGCCTTGTGTGAAACAAAAATATTGGGTCTTTTCTATTTATTATATGTTATAATACAATCATACTAGCATAAACATCATTTTGCAAGATGTAATAATCCCTTAAATAAAGCACCTTTCAGCTCAGTATATTCCAATCCTAGAAATACCCTCAAATGAATAATAGCGGAGGACGATTTT
>JAOZNB010000111.1 GCA_029933995.1 Candidatus Moraniibacteriota bacterium
GTCTATCCAATTTCAAATCAACTGCTTCATCAAGGTTATAAATTTTACCATCAATATATGCTTCCAAAAAACCTCTATCCCACATATCTGAGAAAAATTTCAAATATGTCCCTTTACGAGAACGTACAACAGGTGCACAAATTTCTATTTCAGTAGCATTGCCATCGATAATTTGTGAAACAATTTCATCAGTCGAAAGAACTGTGATTGGATTATCACATTTTGGACAAAAAGGAATACCAATTTTTGACCACATAAGTCGCAAATAATCATGTACTTCCGTAACCGTACCTACAGTTGAACGAGGATTGTGAGAAGTAGTTTTTTGATCAATGCTAATAGCTGGAGAAAGTCCCTCTATCATATCAACATCAGGCTTATCCATCTGACCCAAAAACTGTCGAGCATAACTAGACAAACTCTCTAGATAGCGTCGTTGCCCCTCTGCAAAAATAGTATCAAAAGCTAAAGTAGATTTGCCACTACCAGAAAGCCCTGTAAAAACCACGAAGGCATCTCGAGGAATAGTAAGATTAATATTCTTGAGATTATGCTCCCTAGCACCTTTTATAACAATTTCATTACGTTTTGCATTTTTCATAGTCATAGAAGTATATACCAAAAATATTCATTTATCAATAGTTATATAACTTCAGAAAACAAAAACAACTCTTTTTCAAAAGTTGTTTTATTCATCAATTTTTATACAAAATTATTCATCGTCACTTAACTCACTATTTTCTTCTACTATCACTTCCTCCTGTTTACCATTTACAATCATCCAATTAAAGTCAATTGGATTCTCAAGTGATTCCGCAATTTCAACCGTAAATCCTGTACAGTTCTCACCGTTCTCATCACAATTTATTTGAGCTACTGCAAGTGACTGCAACAATGTTGTTTGAGGTGTTACAAATATAACACTATCAGATTGCACAGCTGTTGTATCTACAATGACGTCAGTTGTATCAGCATTAATTGTCCCTTGACCAATAATTGGTGCTTCACCATCATCCGTAAATTGTAATGAACTCGCAACCAATGACTCCGTCACGACTTCCTCAGCAACAATCTTTGAAACATTCATCACGCCCTCCAGAGTAAGATTACCCACATCATCTGTATAAAGAAGTTTATCTTCATCAAGTGCAAGTAGAATTGTTGTCATGCTTTGTTGTAATTCATCAATTGAATTCACATCTGATTGTAATTTATCTATCTTAGTTTTTAATGATTCTACTAGATTTGATTGTGAATTTGCATCTTGTTGCATGAGTAGGACATCTTCTTGTATTGTTCCGCCCACATTTAATGTTGAACCAAGTAGCTTTGCTACTGTTGCTAATTGTATATCAATTGAGTTTTGTAATTGTGTTAATGTTGTTATATTTGTATCTGTTTTTAGTGTATTTGATGTAATTGTTATATTTTGCTCTTTTATTGCATTTACTGTAAGTGGAATTATATCTGAATAGAATACACCTAATGTTCCATCCTGACCTGTTCTTATTACTTCTGGAATTATTGTTTGTAATTGTTGAGCAGAAAAACCTAACTTTTTATCTTTTCCTATTTCATCATCTTTCCAATTAAATGAGATAGGATCTATCTGCATAAGTTCATCTAAGCCATAATTTAGATTATTAATATTTTTTTTCAATCTAACATCCGAAGTATTAATTAACCCATTTGCTGCATACACTGTATTCCATTTAGCTGTAGCTGAACCTAAATTAACTAGTCCATCTGAACCTGACACCAATTCTACAATATTAGCATCTCCCATCATTATTTGATTTGAAGCTGTTGGTTCTGCATCATATCCGATTGCTATTGAGTTTGTATAAACATATTGTGGTGTTAAAGTATGACATGGATCACTGTCGCCACTTGGACACGTTCCCTGTGATGAAATATTACGTATTTGTCCACCATTCACTGCTTCAAGTGTATTAACATCAATAATTTTAAATTGATAAATATCATTACCACTAAATCCACCTGGATTTGAACCAGACGTTGTAAATTTCAAATTCACATAATTTCCCACTCCCACAAAACCATGTGCTGTAATTGTAATTCTATTTGTTAATGTATCAATATTTGAGGGAGTAAAATTTTGCACATTTCCACCATCCTCATTAAAATTATTAAAGGCTCTGTTTCCAATAGCAATATTTTGAGTACCTTGATTATAATATAATGTTTGATATCCAAGTCCCATACTATTATCACCAATGTTATACATGAGTGATCGATAACCCATGCCATGCGAATAATCACCTATATTATTGTAAAGAGAATAATATCCCATACCAATAGAATGCTGCCCAGCATTATTTCTTAAAGTATATGTACCGACTCCTACTGCACCACTTCCTGTATTGTTTGCAAGAGATAAAAATCCAAGTCCTAAAGCATTTGAGGCTGTATTATTTTGAAGTGCTAGATACCCAAGTCCAGAACTACCATACGCAGAATTATATTGAAGAGCTCCATATCCAAAGCCAGAAGAAAACGCCCCTGTATTATTTCGAAGAGATTGATATCCAAAACCAGCTGCATTTGAACCTGTATTATTTTGAAGAGCTTGATATCCAAAACCTGAAGCACTTGAACCTGTGTTAGCATAAAGAGCTTGATATCCAAAACCAGCTGCATTTGAACCTGTATTATTATACAACGTAGAATTTCCAAAACCCGAAGAATTCGTACCAGTATTATTTCTTAAAGCAGAAGTACCAAAAGCGGATGAATTTGCACCAGTATTATTTTGAAGAGTACCAAATCCAAAACCTGATGAGGAAGATCCTCTATTGTTCTGAAGAGCATAGTATCCAAAACCTGCAGAATTTGAACCTATGTTATTACTACCAGCCAGCAATCCTGCAAAAGTTGCACCATCAGTGGCACTAAATATAATGCGATTATTAGAATATAATGTTCCACTTGTTTTATTGTAAACTGGTGCATAACTTGAACCAAGTGAACTATCTGTTGTATTATCTGTGTATATAGTTGTTACGTTATCATTAATTGTTGTAACAATCTGCCATGGACCACTGTAATATGTATTAGAAGCATTATTACGATAAACTTTTCTTGCTACGACTCTACTGTCTGTTGATACTGCGATATTTGTAAGATCTACTTGTTGATTAATTGGAGATACTCGTGCTGAATAACTACCTGAGTTTGTTTCATGTCCCTTGTCATCTACAAATGTAATTCTATAAGAATAGTCTCCATTTAAATTTCCTACTGCCGCATTCACTGCCACTATTGGAGCTGTTGGAGCTACTATTGGTGCTTCAAAATTAATATTTCCATCAATTGAAAGTTTTTCAGATGGACTTGTCGTCCCTA
>JAOZNB010000112.1 GCA_029933995.1 Candidatus Moraniibacteriota bacterium
TTAAAAGACTTACTTAAAAAAACCTTTTATATTTTTTGTTAATAGTATTTTTATTTAGTTAATTGGAAAAGATGTTAAACATTACAGAAATTCCAATAATTGTTATTGTAAAGGTAATTATTATTGTGTGTATAATTATTATTTTATTTAAATTCATTATTTGAACTTTAAAAAATTAATTATTAAGTGCTTGAGAGAATTTTTGTTAATAGTAACCTCTTTGGTATTTGGTTGTGTTGAGTGCGATTCAATATATTCTATTTGCATAGTTATAAAATTAAATATTATGTTGTATAGTGACAGAATGTTATTCTGTCACTATGGTTTTAAAAAAGGCAATCAAGGCAAAAATCTTTGCCAATAATTTCCTTTCGAATTTTTTTGAGCATATTTTGATCTACGGGAACTGGTTCCCAATCATCAATGCAAAAAACATTTTTCATGCTCAAAACTTTAAATACACGACCGTATTCAGTATATTTGCATTTTGAGCAGACTGTATCTGATATTCGTATTACAAAAGTAATGTGAGTTTCAGTTTCACCATCTCTTAATATAATTTCAGTCTCGAGTGGCGAAGATTTTTTTGAGTGGTTTTTCTTCCACTTGGCTTTCGGCTTATGTTGCCGAATATGTTGTCGCATATTAGTCTCCTAGGTTTGGTATTTAGGAAATTATTTTCCTTTAAAATACTTCTTAACATTATTGTATGTAGGGACAGGTTTCAAACCTGTCCCTACTAAATATGGTATTAGATAAAAAATATTTTAGAGAAAAGCGAAGTTTTTCTCGTCGTGGCCGAAGCCGTGATATTCACTAACGGAGAATATCTGTACATTTTGATTTGATAATCAATGCACGCCGGATTGTTCTCATGACATCATCTCGAAGTAGAAGGTCTATTCTGAGATAATTTTGACACTTGCGCTGTTGGCGCCGTCATGAGTGAGAATATGGTTTCAAGTCATATTCAATCTCCCCTTTTTATTGTGGCTGTACGGAGTCTGCAAACTCCTGGGGATTTGTCCACTATTCTTAATCTAACAAATAAGTTGTTACACTTATAAGTCACTCACCTATTCACACCGTAGCGTGTTGTCACAATAGATAAACTTTCGATAAGAAATTTGACTAGCAGCGCAAGAACGGATTTAACCGATCATTGCATGCTGCGACCAAAAGATTATAGCCTCTGTGAATTGCTTCGCAGTATACTCTCGTTTGGTCCCGCCTGCCATTTCCAGAAAATTCCTGGCCATAGCAACAGGTGTTAGAGGTTCACCCTCTTTTCCCTTAGTGGTTGTCCAGGCATTGATGGAGATAATTTCCCATTCAGCATCTGAAGACTCATCACCTGTATTCGCCAATGTTTCATGGCTATACAAAATGACTTGTACAGAAACTGCAGGAGATTTCTCACCAATTACTCTAATCTGCACGTAAGGTTCTTCACCTTCACGACGTGCAGCAAATTCAGCTTGGAGTTTGCACTCCGCACCAAGTTTGGTCACACCACTGAAAAATCCAGCAGTGGGAACATCGAGAGCAATTATACCTTCATCAGAACCATCGAAATGATCCTGGACGAGTCTCACGAGATCGTCCCAACTCCCATCGAAATGAGAGTATTCGGAATTTGGTAAATGCCTTTTTTTGCAGAAAGGATTAACATCTATTTGCATAGTGTTGTTCCTCTGGGATGCTAACGTGTCCCCAAACATAACTTACGAAATTTCATTTCATCTAGGCATCACCCTAAATTTATAGAAACCCTTCGTCATATCTGCACCGTCCATACTCAAAAAGGTGTATGGAAACCATTGTTCTCACAGCTTATTCTGCGAGAAATATAATAACAAAATCATTTATTGTTATATTTCTGACAATATAATTAATTATTTTAGAAAAAGCGAAGTTTTCTCTAACAAAGAACAAATCTTTCATCAGCTTTTTTAGCGTGGGCTTTCTCCACAGTATACGTCCGTTAAATTTAAAAGCCGGACGGCGGATTTTTCTCCGCAGGTCATACATATTCTTCTCGAGAGTCTTCCCAATCCCAGAAGTCTAATGTTGTAATAGCAGTTTTGCCATTGAAAGTGACAACTCCACTACCATCGCAGGTCTCACAGGTGTTATGCCCGCATTTTCCGCAATTGTTATACCCGTCATGGAATCCCTCCTTGATACAATCTTGGCAGTAATCCAATTTGTCTCTATTTCCTCTTCCTTGACAATCTGGACATGTTTTTAACATAATATTACTTCCTCAGGTATTGATATTGTGAGAAAATTATTTTCCTCTAAAATATTTCTATATATTGTCATTCCTGCGTAGGCAGGAATCTTTTAAAAATATCTTAGAGAAAAGCGAAGTTTTCTCGTTGGTTAAGTTTTTATTACAGCTATGTACATTTGTACACAACTGTAATAATCAAAGCTCCTTTCATGGAGCTTTGCATGATGTTAATAACATCATGTTTTTTTGTGAAATCAGATACAATCTTGTCACGATTTCCCCAGCTTTTGTAAGTGCCAGGAAGAAACTCAAATGATTTTACTTTTATCATAACATTACCTCCTCAGGTATTGATATTGTGAGAAAATTATTTTTCTCTAACATTCCACAAAATATTTATGAAATTTTAGAGAAAAGCGAAGTTTTCTCGTTTTACAAGGTCGTCCTTTTTTGACTAGAGTCCACCCTCTCTAGAGACTAGTTAACGTCGATGCTGTGACGGTATTTTTTGATAACCCAAAAATATCTAAAACTGGAAATCTTTGGTGCACCAAATCCTAACCTAGGATCTAGCGTCCGAGACTACGACAACCGATAATCTGGCCGTTTTCGTCGCGGGTAACCTCTGCAGGAACAAGGAGGTCTACACGCTCAGCTTTGGCTGACTTCACCAATTGGCTGACAATGTAGCACACGCCCTCTTCGTAGCTGGGAAGGCCGGTAGCCTCACCAAACTCCGTCCGAGAAGTCGGTACACCATCCAATGCTGCCAGAAAAACTGTTTGGGCTGTGAGCCGTATCAGTTCATCCTTGGGACATGCAGGAAAGGTGCGTACAACTGCACCGTCTGCATCCACAATGTGGATTGGATGAGGGGTTTTGTTGATGATAACAGTCATAATGTCACCTATTAGCTCATTACGGAGAGCAGGAAACAGCTTATTTTCAAAATTTCACTTACGCAGATTTACGCAAGTTTATATTTGATATTCACCGTTTTCAACAACCGTTTGCACTCAGATGGTGTGCAAAAACCAAAAGAACTTTCCCATTATTAGGAAAGCTCTTTGCATGACTTTTGACTTCAATAATATTTAAACACTACTA
>JAOZNB010000113.1 GCA_029933995.1 Candidatus Moraniibacteriota bacterium
TCCAACCTATTAATGTAAAAAATAATTTAATATCATTTATTCTTACGTGAATAGTTCCATGAGGAAGAGTATTGATTTTTTGTGTATTTTTACTATTATTTTTTATATAACTTACTTTCATAAAATTTTTAAAGGCACTTGTGTTATTTTTTGCCAATATGCTAATGATTTTTTTCATCAACATTCTTATGTGCAATAATTTGTATTTTTAAATTTGATTTTTTAACATGTAAAAATTTTTCAAAAAAATCAATTATCATTATTATCATTTTTGGATCAGAATTAGCAAAGTCAACACTTTTCCATTTACTGCCAAGAGCACCTTTCTTATATCCCTCAGCCCAGTATAATGAGACACTAATAATAAATAGTGAATCGTTTATATAATTATAATAACTTTTTGAAGTACTTTGTTGTATTAACGCATATCTGTCAAGAGCTTCCTTAGTTTGCTGTTTATTTCTTTTTATAAGAGCTTTTATACCTGTATTATGCACACGTTTATTAATTTTGTTTTGTGTTGTCTTTGATAATTTAATATTACAAAGCCAAGTGCTTAAGGTGCTTTTGGGGATAAATAATTTTTTAGATATTTGAGAATAGCTAAATCCTTTCTTTCGTAAATCTATAGCAAGTGTTTTATCTTTTTACATAAAATAAACTGAACCTATGATATTATCAGTATATCATAGGTTCATATTTATACAATGTTGTAATTTAATATATGGTGCCGAGGGAGAGAATTGAACTCTCGACACAAGGATTTTCCAATATGTTTTCTCATGTTTCCATGAGTGTCGGACTATATCATCTAGCACTTGGCTAGTTGGGCGCTATCTGTGAGAGTATTGTTGGGACTCACTCACTAGTCTCTACACCGTTCTTTAACACTAAAACCCATTAAAGCTTGGCTCGGGATTGTCTTAGTTTTGTAAAAACCTTAGATTTCCCCGAATTCACCCAATTTTTCTCATTCTACATCGCTATAGAAGGGACCAAAAATTCAGTCCTTTGCTCTACCACTGAGCTACCTCGGCATATATTATAAACATCACGTACACGCTGAGAGACTCGAACTCACGACCCCCTCGGTGTAAACGAGGTGCTCTAACCAACTGAGCTAAGCGTGCATGTGTACAAAATTGTTAACAGAATTTAGTATACACTTTTTTGAATAAAAAATCAATACTCTGTGCCCAGAGCGGGACTTGAACCCGCACGTCATAAATGACACATGGCCCTCAACCATGCCAGTCTACCAATTTCTGCACCTGGGCAAGTATTGTTTAATACAAGGAATAGTGTACTATATTTTTTGATAAAAAGCAATAATAAAAAACTCTATAATAATAAGTGTTATATATAAGTATACAGTTATTTAGTAAAATTTAATAAAATAATATAGTGGTAGAATATCATTCTATTATTATAAAGCACAAATAAAAAAACGAGACTTAAGGTAAATCTCGTTAATTTAAAAAATAAAATATTATTTTTTAATATCTTCTGATTTAATAAATTCTTTTTTAGTGTCGTCAGTTTTAGAATCTTCTACAACTTCCTCAACTACATCTTCAACACTTTTTTCTGGTACAACTCCTGATCCATCTGTAAACTTGAATCGTAGAGCTTTTGCTGCTTTTTCTCTAATAAAATATAGTTTTGAACGACGTACTTTTGCACGTTTTATGAGTTCAATTTTTTCAATATCAGGTGAGAAAATTGCAATAACAATCTCAACACCTACACCATTAGATACTTTACGTACTGTCATTGTAGGAGAACTGCTTTGTCCACCCTTCATAGCAATAACCATTCCCTCAAAAATCTGGATACGTTCTTTCTCACCTTCTTTAATTTTACGATATACTTTTACAACATCGCCAGCACGAAAGTCAATAGTATTCTTTCGTTGGCTTTTATTAAATTCTATTACTTCGTTTCGCATAAGGCTGTTGTTTAAAAATTGATAATAATATAAATAGTTTTGATAAATATGAAATACAAAAAATACCTGATGTACAGTTATATCAAAACCTTTCATCATCATAGAGTAAAATTGTGAATTAGTCAAGTGTTTATGTAACAAGTGGGTTGCCAAGTAATGTTTTTTGTAGTATACTTTAAAACGTAATTAATTTATTTCTCGTGTATGGTGGTTTATTTTTAAATACGACCATATCGCAGAATCAAAATATATGGCTTTAACAAAACGTCAAAAGGTGAATGCTACAAGTGATATAAAGCGTCATGATACTGATACTGGTTCTCCAGAATATCAGGTTGCACTTTTCACAACAAAGATTAACAAACTAACAGCACATTTGAAAAAAAATCAACATGATTTTCATTCACGCAGAGGCTTGTTAAAAATGGTTGCAAAACGAAAAAAATTACTGGATTATCTTGCTCGCACAGATGAAAAAGCTTATAAAAAGCTTGTAAAACAATTAGGACTTAGAGAACGTAAATAAATTTGAAATTAGAGAGCATAAATTTAATTTGCTCTCTCTTTTATTTATTTGAAGTGATATAGTAATGTAAATACATATTTCAAATATTTTTATACATGAAGGGTGAGATATTTTTATAAAGAGACATAAACTAATTTTTTTATTATATAAAACATAATTATATGAAATATAAAGATCAGCGTATTGGTGTATTAGTTGATATACAAAACTTATATTATAGTGCACGTGTGCTATATGGAAAAAAGGTAAATTTTAAAAATTTATTAATATCAGCTGTAGAAAATCGTAAGCTTATACGAGCAATTGGATATGGTATAGCAACCGAAGACGCACAAGAAGATAAATTTTTTGATGCATTAGAAAAAGTAGGTTTTGAGGTAAAAACTAAAAATCTTCAAATTTTTGCCGGTGGACAGAAGAAGGGTGATTGGGATGTTGGTATTGCAATGGATGCTGTAAAATTAGCACAACGTGTTGATGTGATAATTATTGCATCAGGTGATGGTGATTATATACCACTTGTAGAATATATTCAAAGTACGACAGGGTGTCGTGTGGAGGGAGTGTCATTTGGAGAATCAACAAGTATGCGACTTATTGAATCACTGGATGACTTTTTGGACTTATCTTCAAATAAAAAGAAATTTTTGATATAAACCTATAAATAAAATATCAGAAAATATTAATAATGAAGAATTAATTTTTAATTCTTCATTATTAATATTAAATTCATTAAAACACAGTATTTTCCAATCCTGAAATGATACCTCAAATAGATATATAAAATGAGATTTTTAAAAAATTAAACTTGTTTAAATGATTTAAATAATTGAGTTTTCTTTTCTTGCATA
>JAOZNB010000034.1 GCA_029933995.1 Candidatus Moraniibacteriota bacterium
TACACAAGAAACAATTACGAGAGATAAGACTATTGCATTTGTAAAAAAGAGTCTTAAAGCATCTGTAAAACTTGTAAAAAATAAATAATAATGATATTATGAATGACTGTATTTTTTGTAAAATTATAGACAAGAAATTGCCAGCAGAGATTGTTTATGAAGATGATCTGGTTATAGCATTTCCTGATATTACAAAATTAGCACCTGTTCATATTTTGATTATTCCGAAGGAACATATTGTTTCAATTAATGACCTTCATGACGGGGTGGTTGGTGAGGGTCTTGCAGGTAGATTGATTATGGTAGCAAAGAAGTTGGCAGAACAAAAAGGTATTTCTCATAGTGGTTATAAATTATTATTTAGAGTAGGACGAGATGGTAATCAAGAAGTGCCACATATTCATTTACATTTAATAGGTGGAGCATTACTTAGTGAAGATATACATCCTGTAGAATAAATGATGATGTAGAATAAATATTTGTAAAAATATTTATTCTATCATCCACATTTAGTGGAATATTTTTTTAGAAAGGAGCGTGACTCAATGGTTTACGTATACAAAAAGAACGATCGTGAAACAACGGACAATATGATCAAACGTTTTACACGTCGTATGCAACAAAGTGGTGTTTTAATGCATGTGCGAAGAAATCGTTTTGACGTGTCAGAAAAAAGTAAAACTGCACGACGAACAGAAGCACTGTATAAAAACAAAATGCGCAAAGAAGTTGACAAGTTGAAAAAACTTGGGCGTTTTGATGATGATGCATTTAAGGAATTAAAGAAAAAAATTAAGAAGGGATAATACTCTGATTTATTTTGTTACACACACAAATATTTTATTTGTGTGTGAATAGAAAATGATATCAACTTTTATTATTTAAAATACAAAAATTATGACTACATATGAAGAAATTAAAAGTGATCTTAAAGTAGCAATGAAATCTGGAGAGACTCAAAAACGAGATACACTTCGATCTATTGATAGCATGATAAAGAATGAGGAAATCTCTCAAGGAAAGCGTGAGGAAGGCTTGAGTGATGATGAGGTAATAAAGATAGTTAAACGTGCTATAAAACAACGTAAGGACAGCTCCACACAATTTAAGAGCGGTGGGAGAGAAGATTTGGCAGAAAAAGAAGATGCTGAAATTGTTTTTATTGAAAAATATTTACCTGAACAGATGGGTGATGATGATATAAAGGCTATTGTTAAAAGGGTGGTTGAAAAAACTGGAGCAACAGAAAAATCAGATATGGGAAAAATTATGGGAATGGCTATGTGTGAAATAGGGGATAAGGCTGATGGTAGCATTGTGCGCAAGGCTGTTGAAGAATTTTTATTATAAGTAGGAATTGTGCATTTGAGTTAGAATAAAAGTTTGCAAATCTTAATTAAATGAAAATTTTGTATGAGTATTGTTGTAGAATTATATACACAGAATGTTGAATATTATGACAAAAGTTTGTTAGCTGATATTGCACAAGATGTAATTAATTCTTCCGGTGTTGTTGGTGCTACTGTACAAATTATAGTTAGTGTTGCAATTGTGGATGAGTCTGAAATCAGGAAAATAAATAAAGAGCTAAGAGGTAGAGATGAAATAACAGATGTGATTTCTGTAGGGGAGTATAGTGATAATAAAGATATTTCTGTAGTTGATAATGGGCAGGTCTTTCTAGGTGAGGTGGTTTTGTGTTATAATTATATTGAAGAATCTGCACGTTTAAATAAGGTTAGTGTAGATCAAGAATTTTTTACTGTGTATTCTCATGGGATACTACATCTTTTGGGATTTAAACATGGTGAGGAGATGTTTAAATTGCAGGATGACATAAGTGTAAAATTTTGTCATAATAAATAGTGTATGAAAAATTGTTCAATTGGTTGTAGCGTACGTGCTGCCGTAAGAGGTATATCATTTGCTTTTAAAAATGAACGAAATTTTCGTATAGAAATTTATATTGCAATTCTCGTTATAGGAGCGTTAATAATATTGCAAGCAACGCTAACTCAATCTGCAATTGTTGTGACAATGATTTTTTTAGTTCTTATGATAGAATTAATGAATACAGCAATTGAGCGTGTAGTGGATATTTTGAAGCCACGTAAACATCCTTATGCGCGAGTTATTAAAGATGTGTCTGCAGCTACAGTTTTAATTTTAAGCATTGGAGCAAGTATTGTGGGAGTTATTATATTCACTCCACTTATTATGACAGTAGTCAAATAAATATATTTTTTATGAAAACAAATATTATTACAAGTATAGATTTAGGCTCATCTGTTGTCAGATGTGTTATTGCTGACATATCACAAGAAGATAGACAAATTCGAATACTTGGTGTAGGTATATCTGAAGCTAGGGGCGTTCGTCGTGGCGCAGTTATTGATATAAATGATGCATCTGATGCTATTGCAGAGTCTGTAGAAAAGGCTGAACAGATGAGTGGTGAACGCGTTAAAGAGGCTATTGTAAGTATTGGTGGTGCTGGAGTAACTGTAAAAGAAACACAGGGTGTCATTGCTATTGGTCAAGCGACTGGAGAAGTAAATGATGACGATGTGATGCGAGTTATCGAGGCTGCACAGGCAGTATCTATTCCAACGAATAATGAAATTATACATGTAATTCCGCGATCATTTAGACTGGATGATCAAAGAGATATAAAAGAGCCTATTGGGTTGCAGGGTGTACGTCTTGAGGTAGATGCTGTTATTGTAGAAGCTCCAAGTAATCATGTAAAAAATTTAACAAGTGCTCTTTCAAGAGCTGATGTTATTATAAGTGATTTTATAATTGAGCCATTGGCCGCAGCAGAGTCAACATTAACAAAAAAACAAAAAGAATTAGGAGTTGTATTGGTCAATCTTGGTGCAAGTACAACTTCGATTGCTGTATATGAAGAAGGTGAATTATTTCATACAGCGGTCTTGCCAGTGGGTTCTGATTTTATTACACATGATATTGCTATTGGGTTACGAACAGAAATTGAAATTGCAGAAAAAGTTAAATTTGAATATGGTAGTGCAAATATGGACAGTGTAGATCAACGAGATATGATTGATTTGTCACATATTGATGAGAGAGAAACAGAGCCAGTATATCATTATCATGTTTTGGAGATAATTCAAGCACGTCTTGATGAAATTTTTGAGCTTGTTGTGAAAGAATTAGATGCAATTGGCAAAGATCAGATGTTGCCAGCAGGTGCGGTACTTACTGGCGGTGGGGCACATATGCCACATATTGTAGAGTTTGCAAAAAATAAATTAAGACTTCCAGTAACAATTGGTCAACCTGTAAATTTACTGGGTGTTGTTGATCATGTAGATGATTCATCATATGCAACTGTTATTGGGCTTATTTTATGGGCGGTTGATGATAATCAATACACAGCATCATTTACTGATGGTGCAATTGGAAATATTGGTTCAGGAGCGAAGGACGTCAGTGATAAGGTTCGCAAAATGTTTAGTCGTTTTTTGCCATAAAGTCATGCTTTTGGCAAGGAAATGTTGACAGGCTTCTGGGACACATGTTACAGTAATATACCGTAGGGCATAGGTAATTTTTGAAATATTATTTAACTACTATACTAATGATATGGCGGAAGTAAAAACTGATATTGAAACATTCTCACGTATTAAAGTTATTGGAGTTGGTGGAGGTGGGGGAAATGCAATTTCCCGAATGATTGACGCTGGTTTGAAAGGCGTTGAGTTTGTGGCGATTAATACAGATACACAAGCATTGCATCATTCAAAAGCAGAGGAAAAAGTACATATTGGAAAAAGTTTGACGAAAGGACTTGGTGCTGGTATGAATCCAGAAGTTGGTCGTCAAGCAGCTGAGGAAAGTCGTGAAGAGGTGCAAAATGCACTTAAGGGTGCAGATATGGTTTTTGTAACATGTGGACTTGGCGGTGGTACAGGTACGGGAGCTGCTCCAGTAGTTGCAGAGACGGCAAAAGAATTAGGTATTTTGACAGTAGCTGTTGTTACGTTGCCATTTTCTTTTGAAGGTGCGCGTAGGCGTTCGATTGCTGATGAAGGATTAGCTGCTTTGAAAAAGCGCGTGGATACAATTATTTCGATTCAAAATGATAAAATTCTTTCTATTATTGATAAAAAAGCAAGTCTTGTAGATTCTTTTCGTATTGTAGATGATGTTCTGCGACAAGGTGTACAAGGTATTTCTGATATTATTTGTAACAGTAGTTCAGAAAGTGTTAATGTTGATTTTAAAGATGTGGAAACAACAATGTCAAATAGTGGGGATGCTCTTATGGGTATTGGTATTTCTGCGGGCGAAAATCGTGCAGGAGAAGCAGCAAAAGCTGCTGTGAATAGTCCACTGTTAGATCTTACGATAGACGGTGCTAAGAGAGTTTTGTTTAATATTACAGGTAGTAATGATATTACAATGTTTGAAGTAGAAGAAGCTTCAAGTGTAATTACTGAATCAGTTGATCCAGATGCAAGAATTATTTTTGGTACAGTTATTGATGAGGATGCTCCAAAAGGAGAAATACAAATTACGGTTATTGCAACTGGGTTTGATGACGATGATGAGAGAAGTGCTGAGGATGCTATTTTACAAAATACTGGAGATTCAACTAATGATATATTAAAGGATGGTGGGTTTATTACAACAGTTCCTAAGTCACGTAATACCGTAACACACTCAGCGCAGCCCGTGGAACAGCTGAATAAAACTTCAATAGAGACAGTATCGAAGAATTCTATTAATATTGAACAGGATGTGCAGGAGAGTGTTGTTGGTGCTAATATACCAAAAGTTCGTACGATAGTACAACCAGTACAATCAGATAATATGGATGTAAATATTCAGTCACAGCCAGTACCATCAGATATTAAAAACAAGGCTTCGAGTGTGATGAAAACGAGAATGATTATTGATGAGCCTATTGGAGCACCTGTTCGACCAGTAACTCAGTCTGCAAAGGGGATTGTTACAGAAAATGAGGAAGATTTTGATATTCCGGCATTTATTAGAAAAAAGATGAAAAAAGAATAGTAATATAATATTATCTGGTGTGAATCAAGAAATTAGAGAGACACTTGTTAGATTAGGAATGTTTGAAAAGATTGGTGTAGTAAATATTGTTGATAATATTAATGATGCTATCAAATTAGCATTTGATAAATATATTGATGCTAAAAAATGTACAAAAAAGTATTTGCAGAATGTTCTGATAAATAATAGACAAATAAATTTAAGAATTTTTGTTAAAATAGTTTGTATATAAAATATTATTTAGAAACACAAAACCCTCGAGGCGCTGCCCGAGGGTTTTGTGGTTATAAAGAACAAAATAATAAACTGTATACTTAATGTAATGTTTGATAAATATTTAATTAAATATCAATTTCATACAAATTTTACAATGATGAAACATTTGATACATATTTATCAAGATTACTTAGTTGAGAACTAGTCAAAGTTCTAGATGTTTCTATTGCACTATCTATAAGGTTATTTGAAAATTCCATTTCTGTTCCAGGATGAATGCGTTTGGTAAGTACTGCTTTTTGCATGTAATCTTCGATATAAATTTTGTGAGCCGGAGTAAGTCCGCTTACATTATTTTTAACGATGTATTCTGCTGCAGCTTTACGTGCTAGCGTTGTTGTAGAGTCTCCAGGTACTGCAACTACGATAATTACGCCTTCTTTCTGTCTGGAACGTGATTCAATGACCTCTTTCACAACATCCTTAGCTGTTTGAGTATTCTCATTTTGAGTAATTTGCTTAGCTTCTTGGGTAGCCTTTGCTTCTTCGGCCATCTTTTGTTCTAAAGCAATTTGTGTTTCTTGTTGAGCTTTCTCTTCTTGGGCACGGTGTATTTCAGCTTGCTTCTTTTCTTCCATAGCCTTTGCTTTTTCAGCAGCTATCTTTTGTTCCAAAGCAGCTTGAATCTCCTGCTGAGTTGCACCTTCTCTATTCGTATCTGATGCATCTTCAGTTGAAATTGTTTCTTCATTAACTTCTTCATCCTTAATTTCATCAATAATCTCATTAATCTCTGGACTACTTCCATCACCAGCGGTCATTGCAATCTCTTCTATCTGAGAATCATCAACAACAACATCGGTGCGAGAATCACGTTTTGAATAAGAATAAATAGCAAAAACAAGAAGAATTACAATTCCGACACTAATAATAATACGTAGATTGTCTTGAAACCAGTTTGACATACTATTTTCTTCAGTCATATTTTCACCTTCCTTTCTAGTTTTAAATTGTTAAAAGCTTACGTTGAAGCCGTTTATCTTAATGGATAAACAACGAAATTCATTCTTTATTGTACAAGTAATATACAAGTAGTCAACGTAGACAAAATGTTGTTTTTTTGGTCTAATATATAATAGACTTTTCTAGAAGCTAATATAATTTATTTATATCAAAAAATATGACTTTAGGTGTGATACTGTTATTAATTGTAGTAATTATTATATTTATTATTGGACTTGTTGGTATTGTATTGCCAGTTTTACCTAGTCTGCCTGTTATTTGGGGAGGTATTTTAATTTATGGTATATTTACAAATTTTGAAGAAGTGACAATGATGATAATTATTATCACAGGCATACTTATGCTCATAGGTACTCTATTAGATATTGTGGCGGGTGTGTTTGGGGCAAAGATTTATGGTGCAAGTTGGGCTGGAATAGTGGGTGCTTTTGTGGGCAGTATCATTGGCATCATAATATTTAATATTGTAGGCATGCTTGTAGGGTCTTTTGTTGGTGCATTTATTGGTGAATATATTAAATATAGAAAAGCACACCCAGCGATGAAAGCGGGATTTGGTACAATTGTAGGATTTATTTTTGGAGTGGTTATGAAAATTTTTATTGCTTTTCTAATGATTGGTATTTTTGTTATTGCACTTTTTTAATATTTGTTGAAGTTTTGATTTTATGAAAAAATGTTTTATAATGAAAGTATAAAACAAAATTATTTTTTAAATAAAAAAAGTTTTGTAAGTAAAAAATAAAAATAGAAAGGAAGGTGAAATTTCATGGCTGCATGTAAACCACGCAAAAAAGCAAAAAAGAAAGTAACAAAGAAAAAAGCGGTTCGCAAAACTGCGAAGCGTAAGGTTGCAAAGAAAAAAGTAACAAAGAAAAAGGTCACACGTAAACCCGCAAAGCGTAAAGTAGTAAAAAAGAAAACTACAAAGCGTAAGGTTGCAAAAAAGAAGACAACAAAGAAAAAGGTCACACGTAAACCTACAAAGCGGAAGACTACGAAAAAAAAGGCGGTACGTAAAACAAAGCGTAAAAAAGCTGTTCGTAAGACTACACGTAAAAAGAAATAAAATAATTTATACAGAAGTTTATACATAAAGCCCTAGCAATGACTAGGGCTTTATGTGTTTTTTGAAGATGTATTTTATTTAAGTGTCCATTGTAATGTACGATCTTTTTTGGAAAGATCTTTGGTATATATTAATTTAATATCTTTGGATATTTTAGTATCAAAATATTTTGTTAATAGGGATGATTGATCTGGGTCTATTTCATAAAATGATATTATATTTTTTGTGGTAGATAATTGATTGTGTAATTGTATTGTGTGATTAATTAATTTTTTATAATGATGAAGCCCACTATCTTTTGACCATAGTGCAATAGAAGGTTCATATTTTAATGCTTTTGACTCTGGTTGGTTTAATAGAGTATTTTTTATAGAATTATCCACATAAGGTAAATTCGCTGTAATGATAATATTGTTATGAGAAGTAGCTAATATCATTTCGTAGAGTTCAATATTTTGTAGTAAGTCAGAAATATAAAACTTTATATTAGTTACGTTATTTGATTTTGCATTTAATTTTGCTATATTTAGAGCATCTAAGGATATGTCAGTTGCTAGTATAGTAGAAGATATATTGTGTTGTATTAATTCTTTTGAAAGTGTGATTGGTATAATTCCAGTACCAGTACCAATGTCAATAATAAGCGTGTCAGAGTTGTTGTTTTGTGTGACAAATGATATAACATTAGACACTAATAGTTCGGTCTCTGGCCGTGGAACTAATGTATTTTCTGATACTATAAAAGTTCGATTATAAAACTCTTTATTACCAATGATATACGCAAGAGGGTAATCATTGGCACGTTTATCACAGAGGGCTGTGATTTTGGTTTGCTCTTTTTGAGTTAATTTGTATTCTGGGTAAGTGACTATAAAAACACGGTCTTTTTTGAGAACGTGAGCAATAATTAATTCAATATCTAAAATGTCGCATTTTTGAAATAAAGTAGATATTTGGGATTTAATTGAATTTTTAATCATAATTAAGGGGTAACATGGAACTATTGACAAAACGGAATAGTTTTGGTACAATAGTCTGTCAAGCTATAAATGTGGATTATTGTGTTTTGAGGCATAATTTAAGACATTTTTGAGATTTTTTTTAATAAAATATAGAGAGATGAGTATGATACGATTATATACATTTTTGATTTTTGTTGCAATTATTGCAGTGGTGTTATATGGGGTTTTTGTGATGCCAAAATCTGATTATGTGGGGAAAAGAGATTTATTGATTATTCCAAATAATGTAACAATTGCATCAAATGCAAATAATATAATTAATGATTTAGTTTTTATTGCTGAGAATGCTGTTGTAGGAAATATTGATATAGAAAAATATAATGCACAAGTTGAGATTGAGCGATTAGCTGATGCTGATATTATACATATTATTGTTTATGCAGATTCAACAGGAGATGTGCTAATTGTGGAGGATAGTATTTTGAAAAGTATTATTTTAGATTTTGAAAAGTATTATGATATAAATACAGATTTTTCAATAAAAATACTTAATAATAAAGAATTATCTAAGACAGTTATTTCAGGTGTTGTATCTTATATACTTATGATAATTATTGCAATTGGTACTATTGCTGGAGTATTTGCATTGTTTTATATGATTAATCTTGTGCGTGAGAAAAAAACACATGACGAAAATATTGATGGAAAAAAGATTTTTGCACAATACAATTCTGATAAAGAATTAATGAGCGAAGAATTGATTGATGAGTCTGATGAATCTGTGATAGAGGTAGGTGATGCTGATATTTCTACACAAGAAGATATTGATGAATTTAGTATAGAACCAGAAATAGAAGCAATAACAGAAAATCACGAGGAAGTTATAAATGATGTGTCTGGTGATTATGTAAAATTGGAAAATACGCCACTCAAAGAATCTTTGGTGCCAGAAGGATTACCAACAACACCTGGCAATTTGCCAATAGCTGATATTGGTGAGTTTGGTGGTGCAAAAAGTATACTTATTGAAAATAGTGAAGATATCAAAAATACTGATAATAATGATACAGAGCCAACAGAAGAAGAGCTAAAGGCACGGCTCAATGAATTGTTAAATGGTAAACTATAATTATGTCTAAAAAAACTTCTACAAAAACATTGGTTATTTTTTGGATTATTGCAATTCCACTTTTAATTGGATGGTATTTTATTTTGCAATGGAAAAATGATCCAGTTAAATTAGTGAATGTTGCATACAATACATCACGGGTTTTGCCGTTGGGAGATGAATACAATACAGCATTGGAAATAGCACATTATATTTTGCAACAAGATAATACAGAAAGAAGTTTTATGATTCTTTTGCAAAATAATATGGAACTTCGTCCAGGAGGTGGATATATAGGTTCATTTGCAACTGTTACAATTAAAAATGGTGAAGTGTTAGAAAGTGGTGTACATGATACTGCAAACTTTGATGGGCGTATCCCAGATGATATCGATCCTCCATTTCCAATGGAAAAAACGATGAATATTTCTTCATGGAAATTTCGTGATAGTAATTGGATGTCTGATTTTCCAACGAATGCACGTGTAGCTGAAAAATTTTATAAATTGGGCGAAGGTCAAGATGAGTTTGATGGTGTAATAGCTATAAATGCCTCATTGTTAGATACAATACTTGATATTACAGGTCCAATTAAACTTGATAAATATCCAGACACATATGAAAGTGGAAATGCAGTTATGAAGCTTGAATATCAAGTAGAAAAAGGTTATGTAAGTCAGGGTATTACAAGAGGTGATAGAAAAGTTGTGATGGATGATTTATCAAAAGAAATTATTCGTATTATAAAACAGATGTCATTGAAGGAAAAAATATTATTAGTTAATCATTTTTTAGATTCATTTAATAATAAAGATATTCAATTGTCTTTTGATGATGAAAAAATGACACAGTTAGTTGATGCTGTGGGCTGGGATGGTAAAATTGATCAGATGTGGGACAAGGACTATATAATGGTAGTTGATGCAAACCTTGCGTCATATAAAACAGATCATTTTGTGGAGCGTAGTATTGATTATGATATTGATTTGTCAGGCACAATTCCGCAAGCTGTGCTAACAGTTCATTATGAAAATACAGCAATGGAGAAGGACTGGAAAACGAATGATTATCAAACATATTTACGAGTGTATACACCAAGTAATACATGGTTTACAGATGTTCCTGATTGCGTGTTGGAACCTCAGTATGGTAATAAGTTTGGTAAAAAATACATAGGTTGTTTGGTTCATGTGCCATTAGGTGAGCAGAAGAATATTGTGATTAGATATAATTTACCAATGGACATGAAAAATAAATATCCATATGATTTAAAAATTCAAAAACAATCAGGTGTACATGATGTACCTGTCACAATTCATGTGAAAAACCCAGGAATGGAATCAACAGAGGATTATAGTTTTTATATGGATACAGATATTATATTATCAGATTTGAAAAAGTAAAAAAACAAAAATATAAAATGTAAGGACACTCCTTGAGGGTGTCCTTTTTATTAAATGAAGTTATGTAGGGACAGGTTTCAAACCTGTCCCTACTTTGTGGTATAATTTATGTAATATTATTTTTAGTTATATTATTATGAAGGTAACAAAAACAAAGATAGATGGATTGTTGATAATTGAGCTAGATGTGTTTGGTGATGATCGAGGGTTTTTTGTAGAGACATATAATAAGGAGAAATATGTAGAAGTAGGAATTGATGTAGATTTTGTACAAGATAATCTATCTAAATCAACAAAGGGTGTCTTGAGAGGTCTCCACTACCAAAAAGAGCCTTACGCACAAGGAAAGCTTGTACAAGTGGTTACAGGTAGTGTGTTGGACGTTGCAGTGGACATTAGGCATGGTTCAAAAACATTTGGACAGTGGGTAAGTGTAAAATTAACAGATGAAAATAAAAAACAATTCTGGGTACCTGCGGGTTTTGCGCATGGATTTGTGTCACTTGAGGACAATACTATTTTTAGCTACAAATGCACAAATCTATATAGTAAAGAATCAGAGAGTGCAATTATGTGGGATGATGCACATTTAAATATTGATTGGCAGTTAGGACAATATGGAATTAGAGAGCCAATAATTTCAGATAAGGATAAAGAAAATACAACATTTTGCAATATTGATAAAGATTTTGTAGTATAATTATTTAATTTGTGTATATAATATATGGATATTAAAAAAACATTTGAAAATGTGGGCAAGAGGGTAATTGGTCGTGGGGCTGAGGTTGATTTTTCCAATGATGTTGTTGAATATGAAAAGATGCATGGCGTATCAACTGAGGAGGCACAAAAAGAAATTTTTGTATTGAAAATGCAAGATTTGTCTGATGAAATGTTACATAAGGGTAGTATTGATTTTAATTCAAATGAATACAATAGTTTTTTTGCAGGCATGAGGGAAATCTTTGATCAAACTGAAATTGATAATTTTTTAGTAGAGGCGGATATACGTCGGTCATCATCATCAAGAATGCCAAGGCCATCAGTTACTTCAGCTGAATATATAAAAATGGAAAAACAATACAAGAATGACTTTCCACAAAAAAATGTGACTGGAAAAAATAAGAGAAGTCCAGTGGGTCCAGTAATAAATGAAACAATGCAAAATACAAAAATGATAAATGAGATGGTGGCAATATTGATGTCTGATACACGCGTTAATAGTTCAGTTGATTTAAAAAGTCTTATAGCGACAAATCCAGATTTAAGGGAAATATTTGGTGAAATTCTGTTATCAAAGGTCAGCGTAGACAAACAAAAAAATCAATTTGGAAGAGAAATATTGTTTGATGAAAGTATGGCTAAAACAAAAAATCAAACAGAAAAAACTTTTGAAAATGGTGTAAAAGAAGTGACGCAGTTTATTAAAAAAACCTTAACTACAACTTTAAAGGGTGATATTAAAGGCATTGTGACGCACGTATTTGGAGGCTCAGCAGAATTAACCATGAAGGCTGTTGGAGGTGCGGCAAAAGTTGGGTTTGCTGGAGCAAAAACAGCAGCAACGTATATTAATAAGGAAGTTCGTAAATAAAAAATATGAATAAAAAAGATGATGTTTTAAACTCAGTACAAGATTCGTATCTGACTGATGAGCAAAAAAAAGATTTAATAAATTATGTAAAC
>JAOZNB010000114.1 GCA_029933995.1 Candidatus Moraniibacteriota bacterium
TCTATCTAGAAAAAGCAACATCATTTTTTACATGGGATCAAATTTGTTTTAATGTAGAAAAATTTGATATTTATATGGAAAAAGTAAAAGATTTCTATAATAAGGATGCTATGTGGAAAGAATTTATTAAGATAGACATTGAAGAGTCTGGGCGAGAAGTTAATAATCAAAATATAAATTTTTTTATTGAAGAATCGCTGATCTCGTATTTCATTACTAAGGGTAAGACCTTTCTTCCAAATGAATTTGTACAAAACCACGAAGAGTGGATTCTCCTGTGTTATCCGGGCAAGAAAATGACATCTTTTGTGTATTTTTATCAAAAAAATATATTTAATATAAATAATGAGAAAAATATATACCAAGATAGCTTTTATGATTTGGATAATAAAAAACTTTTTGATTATAATAAGTTAACATGTAACTAAAAATATGAAAAAAAATATTGCAGTTATTTTTGGAGGTAATAATAGTGAGCATGATGTGTCACTTTCTTCAGTATCGTCAGTGATTGATGTGATTAATTGTGATAAATACAATGTGATGTATGTAGCTGTACTTAAAAATGGAAATTGGATTATTGGTGAGGATGCTTTGAAATATTTTGAGACACGAGATGATACTAAGTTAGTAGAAAGAAATGATATTTCACAATTTGTGCAAATGGCGAGTGAAGGTAAAATTGATCTTGTTTTACCTATTTTGCATGGTGCATTTGGAGAAGATGGACGATTGCAAGGATTTTTGGATATACTGGATGTGCCATATGTTTTTTCAGGGTATTTTGCACATGCACTTGCAATGGATAAGTCTAAAGCAAAGATAATTGGAAAGAATTGTGGTATTCCAATAATTGCCAGTCAAACATTCCACAAAGATGAAAAGATTAGTAGTTATAATATAATAAAAGAGCTAGATTTGCCACTTGTTGTAAAACCAAATAATGCAGGTTCATCAGTTGGCATTTCAATGGTGACAGAGACTGACGACTTGGATAGTGCAATACAAATAGCATTTCAATATAGTGATCAAATAATTATAGAAAAAATGATAACAGCACGTGAATTAACTGTTGGAATCATAAAAAATCAAGGTATAATGAATGTGTTATCAATAATAGAAATTATACCAAAAGATGCACAGTGGTATGATTATGATGCAAAATATCAGACAGGTGGCAGTGAACATATTTGTCCAGCTCAAATTCCACAGAATATTGAAGATTTGGCAAAAGAATATGCGCAAAAAATATTTGAAATAGTTGGCTGTGAAGATTTAGCTCGTATTGATTTTTTATGGAATGAAAAAAATGATGAAATGTATTTTCTTGAGATAAATACAATCCCGGGTATGACAGCTACAAGTCTTGCACCAGAAGCAGCTCGTGCCGCAGGTATTTCATTTGAGCAGTTGATAAATAGTTTAATTGAGAATAATTTGTAAAAATATGAGTAAGAGAATTTGCGTATTTGGAAGCAGTATTGGTCATGGTCGCAATGATGACGAGGCTGGCGGATGGTGTGATCGTTTGAAAGTATATTATTTTGGTAAGCATAGTGATATAAGTGTCTATAATTTAAGTGTCAGTGGTGCTATGTCAAGAGATGTTATTGCAAGATTTGATATTGAATACAGCGCGCGACGATCAGAAATTGTCCTCATTGCCATAGGAATAAATGATTCAACATTTGATAAAAATACAAATGATAATCGAGTTTCTTTATCAGACACGAAAAAAAATATAGAACAACTTATTTCACTGGTAAAAAAAGATGATAATACAATAGTGTTAATTGGTTTGACATCTGTAATGGAAAATTTGGTATCACCAGTACCATGGGCATCAAATTTATCATATAGCAATGAAGATATTCAGAAATATGATAATACAATTAAAGAAATTGCTAAAAATAATAACGTACCATATTGTTACATGTATGATTTGTTGCAGGAAGAAAATTTAGATGATGGATTACATCCAAATGCACAAGGACATCAAAAAATGTTTGAGAGAATTAAAGATTTTTTGGAACAAAATAATATTGTGTAGAAACGCGATTTATCGCGTTTTTTGTGTAAAGATATATAATATGACAGAAAAATTCAAAAATAAATATCATATAAAATCTTTGAGAGTGCAGGGATATGATTATTCACAAAATGGTGCATATTTTATAACGATTTGTACAAAAGATAAAAAGAATTATTTTGGTAAAATAAAAAATGGTAAAATGGAATTATCGGATATTGGAAATATTGTGCAAAAATATTGGCAAGAAATTGCAACTCAATTTTTATTCGTGCAATTGGATGAGTTTGTAATAATACCAAATCATATGCATGGAATTATTATAATCAACGATGATAGTAGAGACGCGATTAATCGCGTCTCTACGGATAATGGTGGAGTTACCGGAAAAAATAATCCTATGTTGTATAATTCAATCTCACGATTTATAAGGTGGTACAAAGGTCGTTGTACATTTGAAATAAATAAATTAGATAATACTGATTTCGCATGGCAATCAAGATTTTATGATAGAATAATAAGGAATGATGTTGAATTAAATAAAATACGAGAGTATATTCAAATAAATCCAAGAGAATGGGACAATGATAAAAATAATATTGATAATTGTATAGTTTTGTAAAGACGCATCGCAATGCGTCTCTACGAATAATGATATTTATGAAAAACATATTCAAAAATAAAATATTCTGGATTATTTTAGGCATCACACTTGTAGGTGTGTTTTTGCGTGCATATCATTTTGAGGATTGGATGCATTACCAGCTTGATCAAGCGAGGGATTTTCGTGTGGTTCATGCTGCTATGAAATATGGTCCTGGAGAATTACCTTTGCAAGGTCCACGTGCAGCAGGTTCATTTTTACGACTTGGTCCGCTTTTGTATTATATGGAATATGGAAGTGCACTTGTATTTGGAGACACTCCAGCTGGTAGTGTGATGATAATACTTATCTTAAATATTTTAGCAATTTCACTATTTTATGTTTTTTTGAGGAGATTTTTTAGCTGGAAATTATCAACAGGACTTACGGGAATTTTTGCAGTTTCGCTTTTTATGATTGTATACAGTCGATTTGGATGGAATCCTACGCTTATTCCTTTTTTCATGATCTTATTTTCTTATGCATTGTTGAGGGTGAGTGATAGAAATGATGAAAATGCAGGATGGTGGCTTGTTGTTGCGGCTGGTGCGCTGGCGTTTATTGCAAATATGCATTTTGTTGCTTTGGTTACTGTTCCAATTATTGCTGGAA
>JAOZNB010000115.1 GCA_029933995.1 Candidatus Moraniibacteriota bacterium
ACATTAAAGTTTAGATTCCGTACAAATGATTTTTTAGTTGTTCGTACCTCACAATAAAAATCTATTTTACGGAATGACAGAACTTAAAAATTTTCTTTGATTAAGATTTGAATTAGGATTTAAGAACGCGGATTTAAGAACTCTACCTTGACAAAGATATAAAAGTGTGCTATACTACTTCATTACAGTAATATAGTACTCTCGTAGTATATAAATCTGTAATAAACGGTAAAAAACTAAACGATTTAAGGAGTTTTAACAGGTTCATTAACAAAAGGAGATATATATTATGTCAAGTGGACAGAGTATCAAAAAAACTATAGATGAAGGCGTTGAACTTTCAAAAAGATTTGACAAAAAGTTGCGTGAAGAAGGTGCAGATTTATACAATGCTTTGCAGAATATGCTAGCACTTACATTTATATCATTAGCAATTGCTGTAATATTCAATTTAATTGGTTGGGAAGCTATTAATATTTTTCTATCATTTGTAGCACTTGTTGCAGGAATTATGATTTTTGCACATCCTGAAATACTGATTACCATTGCAAATATTGACATACTTAACAGAGCCATGCCCGAAAAATTACAAATGAGTGCTGTTGATGCTTTATTTGATACATTTATTCGTGCTGCCAAGAGATTAATCGCACTTTGTTGTATGGTATTTTTATTTTTAGGCATAGTTCCAATTGGAGACGATCTAAAGGTCTTTGGAGTTGGATTTATGTTTCTGATTATTTTTATTCTCTACGAAACTAACGACAAAGTTGCTCAAAACAGAACGGAACGAGGTAAAAACTAATGAACAAAAATACTGTTATCAAGCTTGTCTTAGTGATTGGAATACTAGTGTGTGGTGGATATTTAATTGCTGATGGAGTATTATCAAGCAATCGTGTACAAGCACGAATTGACAAAACAGCTGGTGGACCATTGATTCGCTCAGTGCAAATGTCTGATGCTGAAGTTAGTGCCCGACAGACATTAGGTAGATTTGCCGAATACGAAAATCATTACAGGGGTGACTGTACAGGTATCACTAATCTTGAAGTTCTTTTTACAAAAGAATCTGATAGTTTGAGTGATGCTGAAGTAAAATGCTTAAAACAGGTTATGGCCAGTCCAGCTTCTTTTACAAAAATCACAGGCAAATGGTTTGAAGATGAGCCTGACCCTATTTGGGTAGCTGTTGGTGAAATGTCTTATGTGCCAAATCAGCCTGGTTGGACTACAAAAAAAATTTCCATTCCACCTGGTATAAGCACATGTCGCATTACTTGCGTACAAGGATACAATCAATATTTTACAGACAAAGGATACCCAGTATATATTGCGCCTACTGGAAAAGGTAGTGCAAAAGTTATTTTAGAAGATAACAGATTTGCACCACATGCGCAACTAATCCGGGTGAACAATATCACAAAAAAAGTGCAGAGTCACGATTTTGTATGTGACGATACTGTTCAAGCATCTTTTGTGCCAAATATGCAAAGTTCTGATCCTACCAATTTTCATGGTAACACAGGAACTGCTGTATTTGTTGTAGAAAAACTATTAAAGCCAACATCATAATTGATGTTGGTACAACCAAAACGAGATTACGTCATATGACATAATCTCGTTTTTACTTTTATATACGCACTTAAAATAAATCTGAAATTTGTGTCACAATAATAAGTGAGAGTATCGCCACGATAAGTCCTATAATTGCGTATTTGATAGTCTTTTTGGCAGTATCTGCTCTCGTATCGTCTCCACCAGATGTCATATACATAATACCTCCCACAACAAGCATAAGTATTGCCAATGTGCCTAAAATACTTAATAGCACATTTAATGTATCCAATATTATATTACTCAATGATTTATTGCCCTGTGCTACTGATGGTGTATCTGTAGAACCCAAAACACCGTAAATCTCCTGTAAAAATGTAGGTGCTGCAATTGCTAATACAAGCCCGATGATTGCAGCAGTTATTGCTTTTTTAGCAAGATCCACACGCCCTTGATCTCCTGCAGATGTAATATAGATAATACCACCTACTACAATCATGAGGACAGCTAATACAGCTACGATACCCTGTACGGTTTTAAGTACATTACCCAGCAATCCTTCCACCGTATTAAATGCTATCGGATTTTCAAATTTTGGTTCACCTGAATCTGATGCTGCAAAGACATCACCCGCAAAAAATGACATTGGTAATACAAATACTATTGCAAAACTTAGTATGATTATATATCTTAAAGATTTTTGTTTTATCATATATTTTTTATAAAGTTATTTTATATTTATATTATATCAATTCTATTAAATTCCAAATGCTTTGCCTACAGAAACGACAATTACAAATGCAAACAATGCTACAACTAGTCCAACAATTGAATATGTCAGCATCTTTTTTGCTACTTTTATTCTATCATCATCCCCTCCTGATGTCATATACATAATCCCAGATATAACAATCATGAGTATTGCCAGTACACCAATTAGCCCTGTCACAAATTTTGCAACATTATCCACAACACCAACTATTGGGTTAATTCCATTTCCTCTTGATAATCCTGTCTCTGCTGGTGTTGGTAATTTAATACCGCTTGGAGTAAAGTTTGAATTTGTATTGGCATCTGCTAATACAATACCTGGTAAAAAAATGATCATAAAGACAATCATAGTGTAAAGATATTTTTTCATATATTTTTATTTTTATAAACAACTCTTATATTCATTATACACCCTAGACACTAAAAAAACAAAGATTATAAAATCTTTGTTTTTTTATATTGTTTATAAAAATAAATAATTTTTATGGACCTGCTAGTCCTTCACTAATTGCTGCAACGATTGCGTAACCAAGTAGAGCAACGATTAGACCAACTACTGCATATGTCAACCATGCCTTTGCTTTGTCTACACGAGCCTCATCTCCACCTGAAGTAATGTACATGATACCAGCTATAACAATCATCAAAATTGACAATGTTCCTAAAAATGTAAGAACCCATTTTAACACAATCTCAACAATATCGTTTGCTTCAGTTTGATTTGCTAATCCATATGAGTTATCAGGTGTGCTGTACTGCGCAAATACCATCACTGGAAGTGCGAGCATTGTTGATAGTACTGCATAAAATGCACCTTTTGTTTTTTTTATCATTCTTTGCCACCCCCTCTCATTATTTTTTTATTTTTATCCATAGTTCTATTATCTCACATTTTTTAATTTACACAAGTC
>JAOZNB010000035.1:0-1463 GCA_029933995.1 Candidatus Moraniibacteriota bacterium
CAATGTTCTTCAAAACTTCTTGTGTGTCCATCAGTCCAGCTGGAGTAGGGAGTTAGAGCTACATCATTATCATATTCTGCAATCTTTCCTCTCGTTGATTCAGCACCTTCTCTAATGCGAGGATATGATTGCTCCCATTCATAGCCATGATAAAGTTGGTTGCCGGGTGTTGCATTTACTTTAAATCCCTCAGTAGCATATTTGGTGGAGTAGAGGATTTTCCAATAGCCATATGTGCGATAAGCTGTTGTCATGAGTTTATTGTACTCCATTGGTCCTGTACCAGTGATTTCTCCCATGCTCCAGATGTATTGCTCTAGTGGTAGTTCATTAATTACCCATATTCGTTTTACGCTGTTATTATTGCTATATCGTAATTTTATCTTTCCACGATATTGGGAAAATCTTATTTCTGGTCTAACTATTTCAAATACCATCTCTGTATCAGTGGGATCCTCTAACTCAAAAACTATCTCATCAGATACAAATGTTTCAGGTATTGAGTCATATATGTGTAGTGTATGATTAGAATCATCCAAGTACTTTACTTTTGTTGTAGTGTTTGCAGGTATGGTTGCAATTTTAGCACCAGCCTTATTTTTTATAATGAAACTTTTTTCTGATTTTATCCGAAAAGAATTATCTTTTAGTTCATCTTCTGTATAAGCATATAAACCTATTGTTATATTTGGTCCAAGGTGTGTTGGAGATTTCTTTTCTTTAATGGGACAGGGCTTTGCTCTGCCTACTCCAAAGTTCTCATAAGTAGTGTCAACACCATTGTCCCAAGCACCATTACTATTCATATCTAAAAACCATTGACCATCTTGATGAATACCAACCTCTGTTGTTCCGTCACCATCCCAATCACCAGTAACACCTTGAGCATTTACCCTACCCACTCCAAAGTTCTCATAAGTAGCATCATCATTACTATCCCAACTACCATTACCATCCATGTCTAAGAACCACATACCTTTATCATAAACACCAATTTCATCCGTTCCATCACCATCCCAGTCACCCGCAACAGCTTGAGCATCAGTCCTACCTTTACCAAAGTTTTCATAGGTAGTGTCACTACTGTCCCAACTACCATCGCCATTCATATCTAAAAACCATTGACCATCTTGATAAATACCAAATTTACTATCTTCATTACCATCCCAAGCACCAGTAACGCCGGGAGCAGTGCTGCAATATCCAATATTTGCAGTAGATGCAAATATGGTAGATATATCAAAAAGAAGTGCTGTAGTTATAATTATCGATATATAAATAAATATTTGTTTATAATGTTTTTGCAATATTGACATGTTATTTTTTTATTTGTATAGTTAGGTTTTTATATTATACTATTATATTATTTTTTTATAAAGGTTTTAGTGTGTTAGTTATATATTTATTGCCACACACCATTACCATCCATGTCCAAGAACCAATCTCCATTTCTAAAAGTGCCA
>JAOZNB010000035.1:1563-12194 GCA_029933995.1 Candidatus Moraniibacteriota bacterium
GTAATACCATCATCATTCCAATCACCAGTAACAGGGATGTCAGTTTTTATTCCAAAATGAGTAGTTAGATCATCACTATTCCACACACCATTACCATCCATGTCCAAGAACCAATCTCCATTTCTAAAAGTGCCAATTTCAGTAATACCATCATCATTCCAATCACCAGTAACAGGGATGTCAGTTTTTATTCCAAGCTGAGTTTGAGCATCTGTAATTTTACAGTCATAGCGCCACGCATCTAATTCTATATTTTTTTTGAGCCACGAATAATTTGCAGCGTTCGCTTGTGGACAAAATGATGATGGCTTACCAATATATTCTACGCCAAATACTGCCTTATTGGTATTGATAAATGTTTGATATCCATCACATTCATCATATTTGTAGCATTGTTCATTGAGTGCCCAGTCAAAATCTTCAACAAGATCGTCTATTTGATCAATGTCATTTTTGAGACCGACGGAGAGACCTCGTGCATGTGCTTCATTTGCAATAAATTGATTATATGTAATTTGATCTGTATATGTGATAGCGGGGAAACCCGAGTTATTGTTGTATCCATCCATATTATCAGGTTCTACTCCGTCACAGTTTTTGGTCACAGCTTCATCTAAGCGTGCTTCCATAATTGGACTAAGTGTTGCGAGATCTCTAATATCTAGCCATTTTTCTTCATCCCAATTTTCCAGGTCATTGCCCTTGATAGATTCTGGAAAATCACCAGCATCGTCCCTCCAGCTCTCCCAGCTACCAGCAGAAAAATAACAGATGACCTTACGTCCCTCTGCATGAAGTTCATTAATTGTTGATTGTGGTACGTCAAAGAGATCAACATTATACATATCTACGTCATAAGATGTATCAATATTATCACTAGGATCTAATTGCCATTGCCATGTAACATTTTCTGATGGGTGCGGTCGCCACCAATTATCAACGG
This sequence comes from Candidatus Moraniibacteriota bacterium, assembly GCA_029933995.1. Lineage (GTDB taxonomy): Bacteria > Patescibacteriota > Minisyncoccia > Moranbacterales. The sequence continues at coordinate 2,507 of JAOZNB010000035.1, forward strand.
AAAAATTAATTGTAAAATCAGTATCATTTTGATTGTCATAAACATCTTCACAGCGTACATAATATGTGTAGTTATTTCCATCTGTTAATCCGCTAATTGGGGTTGAGTGTGATGTGGAACCAGTTGTTGAGAATGTGTTTGACATTGTATCATAGGGAATATTAGGTATGGCTGAATATTTACAAGTTGCATTCTTATTTGTATCAAGAGAAATAATTGTTGTTTCTGTGTCCACAGGAAGAGAGTCTGTTGGTTGTCCATTTGATCGTGTAGGTGCAAATAATAAGTCAAATAAATTTTTATGTATGTTGAGTCTGCCTCCTGTTGCAACACGACCAGAGAGAGATGATTTATTGTCATTATTTGTTAATATGAGATTTCGTACTTGAGTGGTTGTTAATGTATTATTGTGAGCATAAAGTATTGCAGCAGATCCAGATACAAATGGTGTGGCAAATGATGTACCATCACCATAAACATAGCCACCTTGATAAACTCCAAAAATTCTAACACCTGGCGCAGCTATATCTACTGACGTGGAGCCATAGTTTGAGAAATCTGCTAAATTATCATCTTGATCAGTTGCTGCAACACAGATGATGTTTGAGGAAGTGTAATTGCATGGGTATGATGACGTCGTGTCATTGTCAACTCCATTTCCATCGTCATCGCCATTACCAGATGATGTAATTACAATACCTGGAAATGCATCAATTGTATCTTTTTCAATTTGTGAAAAACTTCTGCCACCAAAGCTTGCATTGATTACTTTTGCTCCATTGTGTTTAGCAAAATCAATTGCTTTAAGCTCAGAAAAAACATCAAAATCAAAACGAATTGTCATAATCTTCACATGATTGTATCGACTTATACCAGCACCACCAGAACTATTATTTGTATTAGAAGCAATAACACTTGACACAAGTGTGCCGTGACCCTCCGCATCTCCTGCATCATTAGGATTATTGTTGTCATTTACATAATTCCATCCATGATGGGGACACCCGCCAAATATAGGATTGTTATTTTCATCAACACAACTGGTGCCATCCCACATATTTGCAGACAATTCTGTGTGATTATAGTCAGTTCCACTATCAATTACAGCTATAATTGTGTTAGTACTTTCACTATCCACAATATCCCACATTTCTACGGTGTCAACATCTGCATCATTTGTACCGCTTACACCGCTAACGCTTTGTTCTGTGTTTTTGTGCGCCCATTGTTGTAAAAAATACGTGTCATTTGGCACAAATGAGGGTGTCTTTATATAATTTGGTTCAACAATTTCCACAGCTTCATTTTTTGATAATTCTTTCATGAGCTCTTCCGTTGTTTTATCATTGGAGGTAATTTTTACGATGTTGAGGTCATCAATATGGTCTTCCACGATAATATCATTTGCTTGAGAGTTTCTATTGAGTGTTTGGAGAAGTTCTGTGGATTGTTTATTTTCTATTTTTGTTGTAATGGCAGTATCTTTATATTTTACAATGACTTCATTTTCAACATGATTTTTTGTGGTTATGATTGGTTGTTGCCATGAAATGATGGGCAAGTTTGATTGTGCATGTATTATTGTGGGAAGTATTATTGATAATAATATTGATAATAATATTGATAATAATATGTATTTATTTTTGTGATTTTGCATAGAAATTTACTGGGTTATTTTATGGTTAAAAAGTGTTTACAGTGTCTTTTGCCATTTCCATGAATCTTTCATTGCTTCACTTATTGATTTTTCTGATTTCCAGTTCATTGTATCGTTAATCTTTTTTGTATCAGCCCAGCAGGATTCTACATCTCCTGTTCTACGAGGTCCTATCACGTATTTTACTTTTACATTATTTACTTTTTCAAATGTGTTTATTAATTCCATTACGCTTGTGCCATTGCCTGTGCCTACATTAAATACGTCAAAAAATGGGGCAGTTTGCTTATCTAAATATTCTAGTGTGGCAATGTGGGCTTTTGCTAAGTCCACTACATGTATGAAGTCCCGCAAGCATGTTCCATCTGGTGTGTTGTAGTCATCACCAAAGATTGTGAGCTCGTCACGAAGTCCTGCTGCAGTTTGTGTGATGTAGGGAACTAGGTTACTAGGTACTCCGCTTGGGAGCTCTCCTATCAGATGTGATTCATGAGCTCCAATTGGGTTGAAGTATCTAAGAGGAATAGTTTTTATATTAGCACCACTGGTGGCAAGGTCTTTTAAGATGTCTTCTGCTATCAACTTTGTATTTCCGTATGGATTTATTGCTTCCTTTCTAGGAGAAATTTCTGTGAGTGGATTTGTGTCTGGTTCACCGTAGACTGTTGCAGATGAAGAAAAAACAATGTTTTGTACGTTGTAATTTTGCATTACTTCCAATACTGTCAGTAGGGAATTGATGTTATTTTTATAATAAGGAATTGGTTTTTCTACTGATTCACCGACTGCCTTGAATGCTGTAAAGTGAATGACGCCTTCAATATCTTTTTCTTTTGTAAAGACTTCATTCATGAAATTGGTGTCTGTACAGTCACCTTCATATACAGCTGGTCGTTTGTCTGTTATTTGTTCAATTCTGTCAATTATCCATCTTTCTGAATTTGAGAAATTGTCAACTATGATAGGTGTGTGACCTGCGTTGTATAGTTCTACTGTTGTGTGTGAGCCGATGTAACCGGCGCCTCCGTTTATTAGAATTTTCATGTTGATAATTAATGATTGGGAATTAAGAATTTGGTAATGGTGTTAGTTTAGTCGTTGTAGAATCCCCTCTGTCCTTTGGACATCTCCCCCTTTAAAAAGGAGGAGAGGATGTATGCTTGGATTTTTGCGTAACTTGTTGAGATTGCTTCGCTATGGCACGCAAAATGTTACGGCTGCTCGCAAAGACGGGTATGTGTTGTCTGTTAATGATAATATTAATTTTTAATTATCATTCTTATCTTTTTTCTTGAATACGTGTTTTGCTGTGAAGTATAGAAACCATGCGATGATTATGAATAGGATGATGAATGGTAGAGATGTTATCGTGAAGCGGATTGTTGAGTTTAATAATCCTGTTGATTTTTGTATTAATGTGTTGAAAGAGTCTTTTATTACTTGTAGAGGTCGCCATGAGTCTGATACTACTATATTTGAATCTTCTACGAGGCTTGTGTGTATCGTTGAGTATTGAGTTTGATCTTTGAGGTATTTTAGTTGACCTTCCATTTGTTCAACTTCTGTGCGTACACGTGCTAGTTCGCGTTCTATTTGTATGAGTTCGTCTACGTCGTCAGCTTTGTCAAAGAATGTGCGTAATCGGTCCTCATGTTCTTTTTTGTTTTTTATCCGAGATTCCAAGTCTATAAATTGTGCGGTGACATCTTGTGCTTGAGATGATTCATGAGTAACTAGTGGTGCAATTCTTTTGATTTGTTCAAATGTTTCTGCATATTGATTAACGGGAACTTTAATGACAATGTATCCATTTTTGTAAGTATCACTTTTTGAAAAATCAGATGATACTTCATCACCACCATGTGTTTGTGCAATTATTTTAATTTCATTTATTGCTTTTTCTACAGAATTTACTTGCATGTCAATTGTACCTGTTTTGATTACTCTCTTGTCAGGTGTTTGTACGATATTGTTATCACTATCTTGTGTAATAGTCGTTGTGCTAGCATCTACAGATGATGAAGGGTTTGCTAATTTTGCAGTCATTTCTGGTACTGCTTCTACAGCATCAAACATTGGCTCAGACAAAGGCACGATGTGTTCCATTTCAAAGTCAAGATTGTCAGCACGACTAGCTCCAACAGAATATGATTCATCGGTAGATTTTTTTTGTGCAAAAAATACAATTGCAAATGCTAAGGCAACAAAAATAATTACATATATGATAACGCGTTTTTTGCTTGGAGCTTGATTCATAATTTTGATTTATTTATTACTTTATTATTATAGCACGGAATGTTATATTAGTTTGTGGTGCAAAACCCCCTCTGTCCTTCGGACATCTCCCCCTTTAAAAAGGGGGAGAGGATGTATGTTTGAGTTTTTGTGAGATTTATTAAAATTGCTTCGTATGATGTGGATAATAGTTTGGTTGCTCACAAAGACGGAGTGGTATCATTGCGAGGAGGTACAACGAAGTAATCTCAGTGTGGTATAGTTGATATATTAAATAAATGATAATGTAAATTAATATGGGTAATATTTTAAGTAATGTAAAGACACCTAAATCTTATCATGCAACGGATAAAATTTATGGGCTAGTAACGGTGTTGCCGTTGTTGGTAGTACTTGAACATGGACATAAAGATAGTAAATATGCAATTATTTTTATTCTTGTAACACTTTTTTCAATTTGGCTGGCGGAATCATATGCAGAATTTTATAAACGAGCTTATGGTCAAAAAAGGCACTTAGCAAAGGTGGAAGTTCTTACAATTGTAAAAAGAGAGTTTGTTGTGATGTTGTCTGCAAATGCGATTTTATTACCATTTGTTTTGGAATTATTTGGTTTAGTAGAATTAACTGTGGCTTATAATTTAGCAGCTATGATAGGGATACTTTTGCTATTTCGTATTGGATTTAGATTATCGCTGTATATTGATCAAAAGATTTCTTCAGCGGTACTCTATGGTGCGGTATCGGCTTCATTTGGTTTTGTGATTATTTTGTTGAAGTATTTAACACATTAAATATGAGTTGTTTAATGACACATCATATGATAGGATTTGTATAAGAAGTAAGAATTAAAAATTGAGAATGAATAATACAGAAAAGAGAGGAATATATTTGTCAGTTGTTGTACCTATTTATAATGAAGAGGGAAATGTTAAAAAACTTCATGAAAAAATTGTAGAAGCTTGTGAAGATTTAAATCAATCTTATGAGATTATTTTTGTAGATGATGGTTCTTATGATAAGACTGTTGAAATTTGTAAGTCTTTATCTAATTTGATTTTTATTGAACTTAGGAAGAACTTTGGTCAAACTGCTGCGTTTGATGCTGGTTTTAAGGAGTCTGTTGGTAATGTTGTAGTCACGATGGACGGAGATTTGCAAAATGATCCTGCTGACATAAGTAAATTATTAGAAAAGAAAAAAGAGGGATATGATATTGTGTCTGGGTGGAGATTTGATAGGAAAGATTCTTTTTCAAAAAAGTTCTTTTCACGTACAGCTGATAAACTTCGTAAAATATTATTGAAAGATTCTATACATGACTCTGGGTGCAGTTTGAAAGTTTATGATGGAGATGCTCTTCGAGGGATTGATTTGTTTGGTGAGATGCATCGTTTTATTCCTGCTATTTTGGAGCTTGATGGCTATACAGTTGGAGAGGTAAAAGTTTCGCATCATGCAAGAGTGTCAGGTGTTACTAAATATAATTGGAAACGATCTGTTAAGGGGTTTGTTGACATGGTTTCAATTTGGTTTTGGCGTAAATATGCTTCACGACCATTACACTTTTTTGGCGGTGGTGGTATGTTGTTTATATTTTTTGGTATGATAATTCTTGTATGGATGAGTGTAGAAAAAATATTTTTTGATGCTGCACTATCAGAACGAATCTGGCCACTTATGGGTACATTTTTTATAATGCTGGGTGTGCAATTTTTTGTTTTTGGACTTCTTGCTGATATTGTAATGAAAAATTATTATAAAGGTCAAAAGAGAATGAATTATACTATTAAAGGCGTTGTTGAGTTGTAGGATAGTTACTTGTTGATATTTGTTTAGCTACTGTATTGTTAATAGTGTGGTAGTTTTTTTTAATACTAATTATTGGGTGTGAAACCCCCTCTGTCCTATCGGACATCTCCCCCTTTAAAAAGGGGGAGAGGATGATAGTTAAGGTTGGTTAAAATTTGAAATGATAAATTTGTATTTATTACAGCCTCCCCTCCTTTTTAAGGAGGGGACCCAGGGGTGGTTTTGTTGACGACTTCCTGTGATTTGTTATACTTTTTACACATCTTTATAGATAAGATGTGTTCTTTGATTAATGAGATTGCTTCGCATGACGTATGAAATGTTATAGCTGTTCGCAAAGACGATTGTTATTATATATAAAACATATATTTTTAGGAGGATGCAAAAATGAGCGAAAGAATTGCGATTTTTGGAACGGGATATGTTGGACTTGTGACAGGCGTTTGTCTTGCGCGTGTTGGTAATACTGTCACGTGTGTAGATATCGATGAAGATAAAATTAAATTATTGCAAGAGGGTAAGTGTCCAATTTACGAGCCAATGTTACAAGAATATCTGGAGGAAATGATTGAATTGGGTCGGTTGAGTTTTACAACTGAGGCACAAGAAGCTGTTTGGATTAATGATATAATTATGATTGCTGTCGGTACACCTCCAGATGAAGATGGTAGTGCTGATTTGCAGTATGTGCTTGAGGTTGCAACAACTATTGGTAAATATATCAATGGATATAAGGTAGTTGTGACAAAATCAACTGTTCCACCATTAACTGGTGATAAAGTTGAGTCTGCAATTCATAGTGCAATGAAAAAATCCAGTAAACAAACCGTTTATGAGTTTGATGTTGTGTCAAATCCAGAATTTCTCAAAGAGGGAAATGCGGTTAATGATTTTTTGAAGCCGGATCGTATCGTGATCGGTACAGATTCTGTGCGAGCACGTGAAATAATGGAATCATTGTATCGTCCATTTATGCGACAAGGCTACAAAGTAATCTTTATGGATCGTATTAGTGCGGAATTGACGAAATATGCTGCAAATGGAATGCTTGCATCACGCATATCCTTTATGAATGAAATTGCAAAAATTGCAGAAGGTTATGGTGCGGATATTGAGCAAATTCGACAAGGTATTGGGTCGGATACTCGTATAGGGAAGCAGTTTCTTTATACAGGTCCAGGTTATGGTGGGTCATGTTTTCCAAAAGATGTGAGTGCACTTGCACGTGCATCACGTGAGGTGCATATTGATCCAGTTTTATTGGATGCTGTGGAAGCTGTAAATAAACAGCAGAGGCATTTCTTTTTTCAGAAGGTGATGCAGTATTATAATCTGGATGTAAAGGATAAACAATTTGCTGTGTGGGGACTGTCATTTAAAGCTGATACAGATGATGTTCGTGAGTCACCTGCTATTGTAATACTCGAATTACTTCTTGATTGTGGTGCAAAAATTAGTGCATATGATCCTGAAGCACGAGAGAATTTTTCTTCACAGACTTATCCAGGAAAGCATGAAAATATGTCATATAATGATAATCAGTATGGTGTACTTTCTGACGCAGATGCGTTAATCATTCTTACGGAGTGGCCACGATTTCGTGCGCCTGATTTGATGAGAATTCGGGATGAACTGACAGACGTAGTTATATTTGATGCACGCAATTTACTGGAACCAACAGATGTTGCAGCTCAAGGTATTAAATATATAAGCATAGGACGAAAAGACACTTTTCCACAATAGTGGATAGTGCAAAAAGTCGGAAACAAAATTGTTTCCGACTTTTTATATTTGTTGTATACTATAGATATATGAAAAGAATACTATTTTTGAATTATGAATATCCGCCACTTGGTGGCGGTGCTGCTAATGCTACCAAATATATTTTAGATGAGTATTCTTGTCGGGATGATGTTTTTGTTGATCTCATTACTTCTTCTGTTACTAATGAATATGTGCAGGAGCAAGTTGGTAAAAATATAGTTATTCATAGATTGCCGATTGGTAAAAATGCGGATAATTTAAATTATCAGACAAGGTGTGAGTTAGTAAAATACACTTTCAAAGCGTATAGATTTGCTAAGAAATTAGTTGTGCAAAATAAATATGATTTGACACATAGTTTTTTTGCAGTGCCGAGTGGAGTTATTTCTAGAAAATTGAAGAAAAAGTATGGTATACCGTATATTGTATCTTTGCGAGGTGCAGATGTGCCAGGATATAGTGAGAGATTTGAAAATTTGTACAAAGTAATTACACCTACAATTCACAAAGTTTGGAAAGATGCACAATATGTTGTGACGAATAGTAAGGGTTTGACAGAATTGGCACAAAAAAGTTTGCCAGAACAAAAGTTTTTACAAATTTATAATGGCGTTGATACTAATTTTTATAAACCTGGAACAAGAAATGTTAATGATAGACGAAAAGAATTTAAAATTTTACTAGCATCAAGAATTTCTAAGAGAAAAGGATTTAATTATGCAATTGATGCGTTTGTGGAATTATTTGATATGTATCCACATATACGTATGCAAGTTGCAGGTGGGGAAGGAAATGCAATGGAAGGGTTGATGGAGCAGGTAAAGAGATATAATTTAGATGAGTATATTGCATTTACTGGACAATATTTTAAAGAAGAATCCTCAAAGATATATAACAATGCAGATGTATTTGTGATGCCATCGCTAAATGAAGGTATGAGTAATAATTTATTAGAAGCATTAGCATCGGGGTTGCCCGTACTCATGACACCAACTGGTGGAGCAGAGGAGTTGGTGCGAAATGGAGAGAATGGATATCTAATAAAGATGAGGGATGTAGACTCTATTGTGGAGAATTTAAAAATATTAATAGAAAATCCAGAAGTTTGTGATGGATTTGGACATGCAAGTCGTATGATTGCAGAAAGTATGAATTGGAAAAATGTTGCAGATGAATATGTGAAGCTGTATGAGAAGGTGTTATTGCGAGAAGGTGTAACGAAGTGATATTGTTAGACTTATTGATAATATCACAGAGATTGCTTCGCATGGCATAGTCAATATCATACATGCTCGCAAAGACGTAAATATTATAGTAAAATATTAAACCATGTTGTGTAAAAAACAATAAATGTAAAATTTATCGTTAAAACCCACTCTGTCCTTTGGACATCGCACCCTTTAAAAAGGTGGAGAGGTTGATAATTAAAATTATGTTAAATAAAAATACCCACCTTAAAGGAATAGGGATTGAGAAGTGGTTAAGTATATAGTAAATTAAATTTAATATTAATGATTATTTGTAAAAAAAACAATAAATGTAAAACGTTTGTGAAGATAATGGTATCTTCTTTTTTAGTTTTTCTTCTCATCATTAATGTTGATTGGCAAGAAGTATGGGGGTATATTGCAAATGCAAATGTCTATTTTATTATTGCATATTTAGTTTTTTATTTTTTGGGAATTTTGATTAGTGCGAAGAAATGGCAAGTACTTGCACAGTTTAAAAAATTTACAAATAAATATTTTTTTTATCTCAAGACATATCTTTTAGGTACATTTTTGAATAATTTTTTCCCGTCTTTTGTGGGTGGTGATACATATCGTGTTTATTCACTAGGCAAACCTACAAAGAGAGTTAGTGAAAGCTCTACAACAATTATTGCTGATCGTGTCAGTGGACTTGTTGGCATTATGATTTTATCTATTATATTTGCAGTTTTAAATTATAATGTGCTAATACAACATAATATAATTGTAATTATTATAGTAGCATTAATTATTTTAACAATTGGAATTGTAGGAAGTATTTTATTTTTTAATATAAAATTGATACAATATTTTATAAATTTTCTACCACAATTTATTCAAAAATATGTAAATCAATTGGCACGATTTCGTAATGGTAAAATTTCAATAAAGACAATGTTGTACTCATTTCTATTTGCATTTGTAGGTATTGCATTTGCAAATTATCTTTTATTTATGGCAATAGGTGTGT
>JAOZNB010000036.1 GCA_029933995.1 Candidatus Moraniibacteriota bacterium
AATGATATGTTAAAGATAATTAATTAGTTGAGGGGCCAGAAGAGGTTAGTTATAACAGTGATCTTAAATTCTAGTTTAAACATAAATTACGAATAATAAATATATGTTTGTAAATGATGTGTTGTTGAAGTTAGATTAAGATTGGGAGCAGACTTGTTATTGTAAACCTTGTAATTTTATGATAATCTTATTGATATTTCTACGTTGCTAAAAATTTTTCGTAATGACGTTTATGTGTTAGATTTCTTAGAGTTAGTTGTTATCTAGAGCGTAGTGATAACAAAGTCGAGCTTGTCTATAATGTTGTAACATTGTGAACAAAATCTTAACTCTCTAGAAATATCGTGAGGCTGTTAGTTTGACGATTTCTATATCAAGGTATTTTTTCTGCTACACGGTTACCTTGTTCACGCCATATATTAAACTGTGATTGATTTAATGAAATACTGATGAAAAAACAATATGACAGAGCATATCCAATAGATAAAAATAAGCTACAGAGAAATCGATGGCTGTTTATTAAGGAAGGTCTACGTCGTGGTTATTATATAAAAAAGATTCATCTTAAAAAACTTATTTTTTATGTAGAAAAGAATAATAAAGGGTTTACATATAATACTTTACCAGGGGCTGTGACAGCAAGAATGCGTTTTCCGCGTATAGTTAATAAAATATTTCAAAAACAACTTTTTATAGAATCTGATATTTCCATTGCGCAAACTTTTGCAGTAGTGAAAAATATTAATAATTTGGAAGAAACTAAATATGAGTTTCCGTGTGTTGTAAAACCAGCTATAGGTTCACGATCAAAAAATGTATTTACTAATATTCAAACAAAAGAAGATTTGTATGTAGCTATAAAAGCAGTGTTATATAATAAATCAATTGCAGTTGTTGAAGAACATGTTTATGGAAGGGAGTATCGTATATTGATGGTCAATGGTAGATTTGTGTCATGTGTAGAAAGGTGTGTTGCGAGTGTTATTGGAGATGGTATTCATACAATAGAAGAGTTAATTAAAAAAAAGAATGCAGATCCAGTGCGTGGACCACATAATTCAATAATACATACACTACATCATATAATTATTGATGATAAAATGAAAAAGACTTTAAATAAACAAAATATTAGTTTAAATGATGTGACTGATGATGGTAAATTGGTTAAATTAGGTACAAAAATTGGAAGCATATTTGGTGGCGATATTATTGACAGAACTAATGAAATTCATCAGTCTTTTGCGAAGAAGTGTGAGCAATTTGTGCAATCATATAATTTTTTTATAATAGGATTCGATGTAATTGCTAAAGATATATCAAAAAGTTCAAATGAGCAGAAGTATATATTTAATGAATTAAATGAACAGCCATTTTTTACTATTAATGAAGAATGTAATGTTGGTAAAGGTGTGCCAGTAGCGTCAATTATGTGGGATGAAATAGAAAAAAGTAATATTATGACAGAGAAATTTCTAATTTTTTAAATATGTGTTATAATTAGCATAGTTTGAAAAAATAAAAATAACTTATTATTTTATATGAGAAATACAAAAAAGACTTTTTTTACAGTTATTATTTTTTTTGCAACGATTACTCTTATTGGGCGTAAATTTATTATAAATGCAGTTGCGCAAGAGGTTCCAAATTGTGGTGATATAAATGCAAAAATTGATGAGAATGTTAGTTGTCGAATTGAAATTAGTAATTCGCAGTTTGAACAATTAACTTCTGCACATTTAAGTATAAATATTCCAAATGATGTTGTTTTTGTAGTTACTGATGAGGATTGGACGTGTACATCTACTATAAACAATATTGTTTGTGATAAAGTGTACACAGTTGCCTTTCCAATGAACACATTTGACTATGTCGATGTGAGTTTTGGCGCGGGCTATACAGGAAAATATGATATTACTTCAACAGTTGCTGGCTCTGGGACAAATACAATTAATATTGTTTATAATGATAATGTAAATGTACCTTATTATATAGAATGGTGTGGAGATGAGGTTTGTACAGAGGGAATAGAGGACTGTGAATCATGTGCAATAGATTGTGGTGAGTGTGGTCCAACGTGTGGTGATGGTACATGTGATATGGAGTCAGGTGAGGACTGTGAATCATGTGCAATAGATTGTGGAGAGTGTGGCGGTTTTTGTGGTGATGGTTTTTGTGATATGGAGTCAGGGGAAGATATGGAGTCTTGTTGGGAAGATTGTGCTACTTAATGTTGTAAGGTGTTAAGATATTTTTGTGAGTTAAAAATGAAATGAATATGAAATTTATACGAAGTATAGGTATAGTGATAGTTTTTGTAGCAGTATTTTGTGTTATGGGTAGCGTTCAAGCGTCCGTTACTATTTCTGTGATAAGTGATACTACTATAGCTTATTATGAAGGTGTACCAACACCAATTGACGATGGGGCACGTTTTTCCATAACAAATGATGGTGTAAATACTCTTAATATAACAAGAATAGTAGTTAATAGTACTTCTATAAAATTTGACGAATGGGGAGGAGAATGGACTTGTAATCAAATTGAAATGTCAGGTGAACCATATGTCGAAGAGGAAATTATTTGCATACCAGATGATGTTATAGAAATTAACCCTGGACAAACAATCGATAATGTTTTAAGTATTGATTTTGTTTATGAGAATTTTGGTGAGTATGCAGGTATTAATGGTCCAAATGCATTATCGCTTGAAGCATCTGTCGAGGGAATTACGTCCGAAATGGAAACTGTAAATTTGGGTAGTAATACGTGGAACCTTACGGTGACGGAGGACACACCAGTCAATCCAGATTCAACTCCAGAAACAACATCAAAAGTAAAAGGTTACATCTACTTTGATGATAACAACAATGACAAAAGAGATGATAATGAACAAGGTGTAGAAGGAGTAAAAATAAAATTACACTATGCTGGTCCCAATGATAAGTTTGATACAGGAGATGATGAAAGATACACAGACAAAACAAATGAACAAGGTAAATATCATTTCAATAATTTAGCATCAGGAGCATATAGACTAAAGATAGAGAATGGACAAATGATAGAGTTCTACCTAACATCAGAAAAAGATACTGTAAATGGTAAATCAAGTTTTTCATTGGATGATGGAGAAACAAAAGAAAGAGATTTTGGATATGACAGAGACAGAGATTCGAAGGGAAATCCAAAAAATAGCAATCTAAATTACTTACAATCAGGATTTACTTTGTCTATAAATAATATTATTAATTATTTGATAAATCTAATAAAATAAAAAAACTTCAAATATATAAAAAACACAACATATTAATATGTTGTGTTTTTGAAATAGTGTAGTAAAATGTGAATATGAAATATGGTATAGATAGTATTGCAAGGACGTCACATAAAAAAGTGTGTAAGTCAGTGCAAATACAAGAAGAGATTTCAGTCACAAATAACAAGAATGGATTAAAGATAAATCATATTTTTTGGAAAAGAAATGTGTGGTTTAGTATACTCGGTGTCATTACTGTAGGTATTGTTTTTAGTGGCATGGGAGTCTTTATTATAAAAAAGACAGTTGGAATTGAAGAAAGTGAAGGTACTATTGTATCTACAAAGGGAGATTTTTTAGGTATTACAGAGAACAATATAATAGATGCACAGGAGTCAAATATATTTCATATTGTAGTAGATGTGGAAGAATTTCATATTGACACTGATATCATTGAAGGGAAAACTAATGATGATTTACACAGAGGAATAATTCATCAAGAAGGGTCATCATTGCCATCGAAGTATGGTGGAAATGTAGTTATCACAGGACATCGTTGGTATCCAAATAATGGTGAGTTTAGTAAAATATTTCAGAATATAGATAAATTGAAAAAAGAAGATAAAATTACGATAGAATACAAAAATAAAAAATATATTTATAGTGTAGAAAAATGGGAAATCGTAGAAATAGCTGATACTAAATTACTTGAACATACAAGTGAATCACAGCTTACTATTTATACATGTTATCCAAAATTCACTTCGGAGCAAAGACTTGTCTACACAGCCATTCTAGATTCTGTTGAAAAAATTGATTAAATAATAACAAATCTCAGAGTCCTAATTCAAAAATTTAATAGAATCAGGTGTATACTTGAAATATATTTTGGACATACTTGAATAAATGTATATGCAAATAGTAAAAAGAGTTCTTTTTTGGAGAGAAAAAACAAGTCACTTTGTGGTAAATGCTTAAATTTTAAGTTTAAACTTAGGGTTATCATTTTTTGATGAAAGACAAAATAAAGTAACATTCATCAATAGGTATTGACTAGATTAAATTTTGATATAGATAAAAGGAGAGGTCATTAATACAATATCACCTTTTTTATTTTAGTAATTTATTGAATAGCTCCTCTAGACACAATAGCTAGTATATGTTTGAATAAGTTGTGAGGTTTAGTTATTTTATAAAAAATTTAGGGAGGTAAAAATGCATCCGTTAATCGTTTTTCCAATCATTGCACTTGTTGTAGGTACTGTAAAGGTGGGTTCTATAGTATTTGATAATTTAGAGACATCGCGAGAGCAAGATCAAAAAAATAAAGAGGAAAAGTTGTTATAGCTTAAGTCATGTAAAAATCAGGAAAGTATCATGGAACTTGTGTTAATTGATACAACTAATCATTCAAGAGAAATTAATACTCAAATCCCACCTAGGTTTGATATTGTAAATGAGGACGGTAAAAAACTTGGTACAAGTATTGCAACGCATGGTATCAACATTGTCTTTGATGCATCAAAGGAGAAGTCTGCTTATGCAGTAAAGAAGTGGTGGATCAAAAATCGTTCTCCTACATTGAGTTGGGAAATTCATTTGTAGCAGTAATAAAGCAGTCAAATTAAATAATTTAGGCTGTTTTTATTTTTTGAAAAAATTAAAATAATAAAGTTATCCACAGGTCATGCTTAGTGTATACTTGACACGATTTAGATAGGGTGCTATAGTGAATTTAGAAGTGTAAGAGATACACTAAGTAATAACTAAAGTCTGTCAATTATAAAAATCATATAAGATAGTTGGATAGTAAATTAGTTAAAATTTTTATAGATACAGTGGAAGGACATGTCCGTCCACTACAAGAAATAACAAGTTTTGGATACAAACAAGTTCATTATAAACAAGTTGAAACACGATAACACTCAAATTGAGGAAGGTTTTTCTCGAGATCCTTTCTCCTTAGATTTAGGTGCGTTAGTCGTGTTTCACATTTAAATTCTAGGGAAAAGATGTAGAGACACGATTAATTGCGTCTCTACGGAAAGGACCTCGACAAAAAGCCTTGACTCATTGGGAGGACAAGGTTTTTTTGATTCTTTAACAATTAAATAAGTCAGCCTTCGCATAAAGCTACGGCGACCAAAGGAGGGGAGTCATGCAATTAAACGAATACCGTAAATTGTTTGAACAAAATCAATCAGCAAAAGTAAGTGGTCTCTGTGGACGAATTATTCGTGGCACAAAGCCGGGGGATTTCGTAACACTAACAGATGATCCAACTCGTAAATTGGTTATGCTCATGGGTCCAGATGGTTTGGAAAAAATCATGGGTAAAATTGATTATGAGGCATTGGTGGATATCGGGTATGAACCTGATTACATCGTGCGTAAAGTTGTTGATGAGGGAAACCAATTTAAACTTGTAGTTTTTTCTGAAGGAGGAGAAGCAAAGGTGGCGACCTGGGATAATGTTGCAGCTGTTGTAGCTGAAGTTTATCCAGATGTTGCCGCAAAGCTTTATCAAAATCTTGATGCACTTAAACGATTGTCTTTTGCAGATATCGAAAGCAGTGTAGGATTTGATTTTTCTGAAGTAGATAAAGTTGGTGCAAACGATGATCGTTTCATGACATACGAACGATTTCGTGATGGAGATGATGACGTGGTAGCAGCTCGAGCATTTTTGTACTTTAGTGTACATTTGCGCGAACTGTTTTCTGGTGATGGTTATACCTACGATGCAAATGGCAATCGTGGGCTTATGGAATATATCGTACCAAACAGACCACTTGATGCTCTTGGTGATAATGAGGTGAATGCCGAAGGCAGAGAGGATGCCCTGGGGTATGAGGTAATTGATATGTCAGTTGTTGTACCGACACAATTACAAAACATTAAAAATGGTCGACCTTCGCGTAAAGCTACGGCGACCAAAGGAGGAAAGAACATGAATGTACAGTTACTGATTATTGATCCACAAAATGATTTTATGGACATGGCTGATTCAGCTTTGCCAGTACCTGGTGCGGTTGCTGACATGCAGCGAGTTGCTGCACTCATTGATCGTGTTGGTGAGAAATTGACAGATATTCACGTAACACTTGATAGTCACAGATTGATTGATATTGCACACCCAGCATGGTGGATGGACCAAGATGGTAATTCACCTGCGCCGTTCACAATCATCAGTGTAGATGATGTGGAAAACGATATTTGGACTCCACGCAATCCTGCATTTCGTCAAAAAACACTGGATTATGTAAAACAATTGGAAGTCGGTGGTAAGTACCCGCTGTGCGTTTGGCCTCCACACTGCTTAATAGGTGGTTGGGGACACAATGTACAAGTGGATCTCAACGATGCATTGCAGCGTTGGAGCGAAAAAGAATTTGCCATGGTTGATTATGTAACTAAAGGTTCTAATCCATGGACTGAGCACTATGGTGCTCTTATGGCAGAAGTGCCTGATCCATCTGAACCAGGCACAGCTCTCAATACTGATTTTCTGCAGATTCTTGCAGAAGCAGATATTGTTGTTGTTGCTGGTGAGGCACTCAGTCACTGTGTGAAAGAAACCGTACAGCAGATTGCTGATAACTTTGATGATGAACAGGTGAAGAAGTTTCAGATTCTTACAGATTGTTCTTCTCCTGTACCAGCTGTGCCAGGTGGTCCAAATTTTCCGCAAATTGCACAGGATTGGCTTCGTGAAATGGAAAAACGTGGTATGAAATTAACTACGTCTGTTGAATTTCTGGCGTAAACAAGATTTTCTCTCCCTTTGGGAGAGGGCTAGGGCGAGGGTTTTGAGAGGTGAACTATAAATATATTATTTAATAATAATTTGTAAGTGAATCCCCTCACCTCAATCCTCTCCCTCAAGGGAGAGGAGATTAAAAACAATAATTTTACAGACCGCCTTCGCATAAAGCTACGGCGGTCGAGGGAGGAAATATTATGCCACGCTTAATGGATAGTAGCGCGATGGTGGTAGGACAAATAGGTGGTATGCAGGGATTTAAATTTTCCGGTGTGCGCACAGAAAAGCTTGGTGCTACGGAATATACTTTAGTCACAATTGCTGTGGATGTAACAGGTTCGGTGTGGAGTTTTGAACAGAAATTGCTCGAAACATTAGTGATAGCTGTAGAAGCCTGTCAAAAATCTCCACGTTCTGATAATCTCTTACTTCGCGTGATCAAATTTTCCAGCATGTTTGGCAATGGTGTAGATGAACTACACGGTTTTAAGCCTTTGACAGAGATTAATGCGAAGAACGATTATCAAGCACTTGATCCTGGTGGAATGACACCGCTGTGTGATGCATGTTTCAGTGCAATTGGTGCTATGAATGCTTACGGTCAGAAACTTGTTGATGATGATTTTGGTGTAAATGCCATTGCTTTTATTATCACTGATGGTGGTGAAAATGCTTCTGTAGCTACCATGAAAATGGTTCGTGATGAAGCTGAAAAAGCTGTCACTGGTGAGATTGTTGAATCTATGGTCAGCGTGCTTATTGGTATTAATGCTACTGAGTATAAGTATGAATTGGAACAGTTTCAAAAAGAAGCTGGCCTTACTCAATACATTGATGCGGGTAAAGCAACTAAAGCAAAACTTGCAAAGTTGGCAGATTTTGTTAGCCAGTCTGTGAGTTCTCAGTCTCAAGCATTGGGAACTGGTGGACCAAGTCAAAATATTTCTGCAACGATTTAAATTGTTGTAGAAACAAAATAGGAGGTGTGTGGCAAAGTCCGCAGCCTCCTTTATGCTTTTGTGTCAAATTGTCATTCCGGAAATGTGTATTTTTCCAAGAACGAAGTGATTGGCAAAAAATAGCATTGTCCGGAATCTTATTGAAAGATCATCATAGCTATTTGTGAGTCACAGAAAGATTCCCGCTTACGCGGGAATGACAGTGAAACACTTGAGTAATTATTATTAATTTTTGATTATGTAGGAGGAAAGAGCATGATTGAACTTTTTACTGATCACTATTTTCACATTGGTTCTGCACATTTGACTAGTGGTAAGCCGTGTCAGGATTATGCAATTTCTGATGTTTATGAAAAGATGGCTTTTGCTATTGTTTCGGATGGTTGTTCTACTGGACGACATACAGATGTTGGTTCTAGGCTGTTGAGTCTCAGTACAGCTTCGGCAATCAGGGACCATTGGATTACACGTCGTAAAATTGATGTGATAAAATCACCAGTTGAAATTGGTGTTGGGCAAAGTATTGTACTTGCTGGAATGCAAGATACTCTTGGACTCATTACAGAAGATATGTTGGCAACATGTGTTTATGCGTATATTTCTCCACAAGGTGGGATTATACATATAGAAGGTGATGGTGTCGTTGCTATTAAATATCGTAATGGACGAATTCTTATGTCCAACTTTGAATGGTTGGATAACAAGCCTTTTTATCCAGCATATAAAAATGGCAATTTGCAAAATTTTATTAACGCACATGGTGGAAAGCTATGTTCACAACGTTTGCGGGAAGAGGTGTGGATGATAGATCCTGACGGAGAAGATATTCCATTTGATCTAAATGAGTATTCACTTTCTTTGGGCTTGCGTGGTATTACATTTGAAATCAGTCGTAAAGAAATTGAAGAGAAAGTAGAGTTTATTGCTGTATTTTCAGATGGCGTGACACAGATTGATGGGTTGGACTGGAAAGATGCTGTGGAAAATTTCTTGGCTTTCAAAAATACAACAGGTGCATTTGCAAAACGTCGTATGATTCGTGGTATTAAGGACACTCAGAAAAATGGTAAAGGACCATTTGATGATATTTCTTATGCTGTGGTACGTGTAGATGCAATTGAGCTGGAGGATAAAAACGATGGCAAAAATACAAAGTAAAATTGATGTTGTGTTGGCTGGACGTGGAGCACTGACTTTGCGATCAAATGATCATGTTGCAACTGGTGGTGAGGGGTCAGTTTACAGAAAATCAAATACAATTATTAAATTGTATACTGATATCAGGAAGATGATGAAAGATGATTTTGTCCAGAAGATCAAAATACTTTCAGGACTCACACATAAATTTGTTGTTAATCCGACTGATGTTGTCTTGGATGCACGAGGAAATCCAATAGGATTTTATATGCAGTTTGCCAGGGGTGAACCGCTGTCACGTGTATTTACAAATGATTTTCGTAAGCGAGAAAACTTTGATGATGATGATGCATCAGTACTTATTTCTCGTATGAGAGAAGTTGTGCAGTTTGCACATAATAATAAAGCAGTTTTGGTAGATGCTAATGAGATGAATTGGCTTGCTAAAGTTGGTGGTAAAAAAGGTCCTCAACCACGAGCAATTGATGTGGATTCGTGGGCGATTGATCGGTGGGGTGCAAAAGTTATTATGCCGTCAATTCGTGATTGGCATAGTAATGAGTTTAATGAACGTACGGATTGGTTTGCGTGGGGAGTTGTGACATTTCAGGTTTACACGGGTATTCATCCTTATAAGGGTAAATTACAGGGGTATAAACCAAATGAAATGGAAAAACGTATGAAAGCAAATGCTTCAGTATTTGCAAAAAACGTACGACTTAATCGTGCTGTGAGAGATTTCTCATCCATACCTGGACCACTTTTGGATTGGTATGAATCAACATTTGCGAGAGGGAATAGATGTGTGCCGCCGTCACCTTTTGATAAAGGTATAGCAACTACACAAGTTACTCGTGTGCTTCATATGGTCAGTACTGCTAGCGGTAATTTAATCTTTGATAAGATTTATGATGCTGGTAGCGATGAGGTTTTGCGTGTATTTCCATGCGGTGTTGCACTTTTGCAATCTGGTAAGCTTGTGTTGTTATCTAATGGTAGAACTATTGCTGATGGATATACAAGTAATGCGGAAGTAATTCACGTTGAAGGTGGATGGCTTAGTGCAGATGATGTGAGTGGCAATATGCAATTTCGTTATATTAATAGTGTGAGTTTACAGGCAGAGGAACTTACTCTTGCTGCAAAACTGACAAAATTATTTCGATATGAAGATCGATTATTTGGTGTAACGGAACGAGGTCTTACTGAAATTATTGTAAAGATTTTAGGTAGACCAATCTTGGCGCTTGGTCAAACATGGGGAGTTCTTACAAATTCTACAAAGTGGTTTGATGGTGTGGGCGTGCAAGATGCTCTTGGAGTAATGTACATCATTGCACCATTTGGCACTAATGCATGTGCTCAAATGCGTGCGCGTGAACTGGATGGGTTATGTCCAATTGTTGCTCGTGGGGGAAATCGTTTTGTCACCATTATTGCAATTGATAAAAATGGTGATTATCAGAAGTTAGAATTTACTTTTGATAAACAACATCAATCGTATAAATTGTGGCAAGCTGTGGTAGATAGCCCAGATCTCAATATTGCGATTTTGCCAAAAGGTGTGTGTGCAACAGTTGTTGAAGATGGGAAGTTGGATATATTTGTACCATCAAACGGTACGCTCAATGTGGTGAAGGATAAATATATTGCCACAGATATGACACTTGCTAATTGGGGTGATAAAGTTGTTTACATTAAAGATAATGATGTATGGCAACTTAGAATGAGATAAAATTATCTAAAGAAGAAAAATAAGCACTAGTTTTAAATAAAACTAGTGCTTGATTTTTTTATATTTGCATAGTATACTATCAAGTTAGTTTTGAAAATATTTCAAAAAAATTATTTAACAATAAGGGGAGGTGTTGTGTTGTGCAATTAAATGAATATCGTAAGTTATTTGAACAAAATCAATTAGCAAAGGTGGATGGTCTTTGTGGACGCATTATTCGTGGTACAAAACCCGAAGACTTCGTAACACTAACAGAGAATCCAACTCGGAAATTGGTTATGCTCATGGGTCCAGATGGTCTGGAAAAGATCATGGGTAAAACTGATTACGAAGCACTGGTTGATATCGGGTATGAACCTAATTACATCGTACGCAAAGTTGTTGATGAGGGAAATCAGTTCAAGCTTGTAGTTTTTGTCGAAGGTAGTGGAGCAAAGCTGGCAACCTGGGATAATGTTGCTGCTGTTGTAGCAGATGTATATCCAGATATTGCTACAAAACTTTATCAAAATCTTGAGGCACTCAAGCAGATGTCTTTTGAAGACGTTGAGAATAATGCAGGATTTGATTTTTCTGAAGTAGATAAAGTAGGTGCTGGTGATAATCGTTTCATGACATATGAACAATTTCGTGACGGTAATGATGATGTGGTAGCGGCTCGAGCATTTTTGTACTTTAGCATACATCTGCGTGAACTGTTTTCTGGTGATGGTTATACCTACGATGCAAATGGTAATCGTGGACTTATGGAATATATTACACCTAACAAGTCAATCAATACACTTGGAAATAGTGAAGTGATTGATATGTTGGTTGTAGTGCCTTAATAATAAAGTTTACAGAAGGAGGTAAATAGTTATGATAGGCATTCCAATAGTGATGTCAGTTGTCGCAATTGCAGGTGGATTGTGGCTAGGTAACAAAAAGGAGAATGAAGGACATTCTTCACAAACCGATGTTATTGTGCTATGGGCATACCGCTTTGGTGGATGTGGCATGGCATTTGTCATCTGGTTTATTTACTTCGCTGTTACATAATAGCAAGGTAAATGTAGTACAAGCATTGTTTCTGATTAGAGACAATGCCGCTATACCCCATAAGTAAATGTTACCGAAGTGGGTACTGCATAGTTCATAATAGGGTTACCAAGAGGAAAAATATTTTTAATATAATTTTCCTCTTTTTTCTTTTTGAATACGTTGTAATTTTGA
>JAOZNB010000116.1:0-2845 GCA_029933995.1 Candidatus Moraniibacteriota bacterium
CGCATATCCGCAGAAACTGCAAGCAAATCCAAAGTCTTATTTGTCATAGTTGCTGACTCTGCCCAACATGGCACAAAAATCAACAACAAAACAATAATACTAAATATTTTTTGCATTCTTATTCCTCCCCACTTAATCTCATTGAATGCTCTACCAAATACAAATTGAATAATCTCGCAAATGTTTTGGATGCATATCGTCGTTGACATGTTCCACGAGCAACACATGCATTATTCCATGCAGTATCAAACAATGCAGCAATACCACCATCAATTATACTTGAAGCGGTACCGATTGCTATCATTTCAGGCGTTCCAATTGGCACACGTAAATGTGCCATGAACTTTTGCCATCCAGTGATTTCTGGATTTTTTGCCATCAACAACTGCATCTCTTCTTCGGACAGGAAGCTAACAACTTTATCACCGTTAGCCATTTCCAATCCACCGCCCATATCAGTGAGCATCTTTGTGGTAAAATCTTTCCACTGTGAATTATTTCCGATAACAATCTCTTTTACAAGATCATTCTTGGCTTTATATCCATGGATCTCAATTCTATCTCTCCATGCATTTTCAATAACTGGAACAGTCCTACCGATTTCACGCATCAATTCTTTCTGATAATCTAAATCAGTTTCGAAGCGTTTATAATCATATGTCTGATCATCCAAAATCGTATGTTCAAATGACGGCACAGGACCAATTGGCGATGCAATATATACACCACCATCCTTATTGAAAATTGCCAAAGAGCGATCTTCTTGCACAAACTGTTCTTTGTTACCGATAATTACACATCTCATAGGGATTTGCCCCCATGGATTTCTGTCAAATGCCTGATCTGGCATGGTATAACAAAAACCTTTGATAAGTGGCTTATCAGAATTTAAAGAAACAGCTGTCATTGGTATAACAGCACGGAAAGTCTCATCTGTTTCAGTCGCCAGCTCAATAGGAAAAATACCTATGAACGTCAAGATTGAATCACCCTCTTCACCCATTTTATCTGGATGAGTTGCTGTAATCCCTTCGTCTGGTTGTAAATGTGCAAATGATGGCGCTCCCATCTTATCAGCACAACCAGTTAACGCTACAACAGCAATTAACAGACCTAATAATAATTGTATATGTTTCATGCTTTAGCCTCCCTTGGCTCTCAATTGTAAAAGAATATATTTAACGTAATCTATACAGATTACACATGAGTACACGAAATTTCCTATCTTCATGTGCAATCTCTATATTTTAGAGATCCGTTTATCAAATCTACATTATAAACGGACTCCAAAATAAATGATCAATTTTTATTTTCCATTAAAAGCACTAATACGATTATGTAAATTATCAATTTCTATATCACTTTCTTCTTCATCAAATTCAATTTCACCTTGTACATTTTGAAAATGATCTTGCACAATAGTTTCATCATTCTCTTTTTGTGATCCATCTTCCGATGGTGCAGTATTTATAACTACAATATTTTCTTTATTTTTTGAAATAAATTTACTTGGAAATAAATAAATTAATACAATTGCAATAAAAAATCCAATAATTATACCTACTACGGTATTAACAACTAAATTTGGTGTTGTGGGACGTATTGGTGTATTTGGACCATCAATCAATCGTACTTCTACAAAACTTCCACCACCATGATATTCTGCATTATTTGTAGCGAGTGTATATGCAATTGCTTTTGCAGTTTCTTCTGCCGTTTTACGTGATGCATCTACTACACTTATATCAATAATACTAGTATTATTAGCCTTTCTCACACTAATCATTTTTTTCCACTCTTTTTCACGTTTTTCTGAATCTTGTGAAAAATTACGTTGCACATCAAATGGTGCATCCTGTACTGCATTAAAAAATGACGTTGTATAAACAACCTTTGTAAACACATTACTCAAAAATTCTGCAGACTTTGTAGCACTAAATGCATCTATTTTTTCAGTTGATTGCTTTTGAATAACAATCATTGATATATTACTTTGATATTTTACAGGCATCAAGAATGATGCGATTAACACTACAAGTGCAAATATAACTGTAAATACCACGATAAATCGCCATCGAGCCATTATATCATTTATCGTTAATTCATTCATAATAAAAATATATTAATTGCAATTAAAACCTCTGTTTATCAATAACTAATAATAATAGCACAATCCCATACCTTTGTCAATACCAAATATTCAAAATATATAAAGCTCCAAAGCTCTGCAAATAACACAAAAAACACCATTCAATGAATGGTGTTTTTTGTATAAATGTATTATATTATATCACAATACAAAAACTACTTTTGTGAATCAATTAGCTCCTCATAAACATTAATGATACCTTGTGAATTTGCAACAATATCTCTTACCACTTTTTTCCCAAATTTACCCATTTGTGATCTTTCCTCGGGTGTTTTTTCAATCATAACTTTCATTTTGCCCACCAAATCATCCATATCATTTGCCTTATAAATCACACCACTTTTACCCTCAACAATCAACTCGCTTGTACCTCCTAAATTTGAAACAATAACTGGTTTTTGCATATCTTGTGCTTCAATAACAACAAAAGGTGCATTTTCATACCATATAGATGGATATACTACAAACATCGATTGTTCAACAATATCATTTAATTCATCACCACTTTTAAAACCTAAAAATTTAATTTTTTCATCCAATTGTTTATTCTTAACTTGCTGTCGTAAACTTTCTTCCTCCGGTCCTCTGCCCACAATATACAATTTTTTATCTTGTAATATTTGTTTTTTGTCCAAAATACTCACAGCCTCAATCAACCTATTTAACCCTTTCTCTTCCGACAGTCTTCCCCAATAC